>CAIYXO010000608.1 GCA_903930165.1 uncultured Verrucomicrobiota bacterium
CACCTTCAACGCGAGCCTTTGGATGAGCGACTCCACCGTCTCCATCATGGTGGCGTAGTCGCCGTAGGCCTCATAGGCCTCGAGCATGGTGAACTCGGGGTTGTGGCGTCGGGAAAGGCCCTCGTTGCGGAAGTTGCGGCCGATCTCGAAGACCTTGTCCACGCCGCCGACGAGCAACCGCTTGAGGTAGAGCTCCAGCGCGATGCGCATGTAGAACTCGCAGCCGAGCGCGTTGTGGAACGTCTTGAACGGCTGCGCCGCGGCGCCGCCGGGAATCGCCTGCATCATCGGGGTCTCGACCTCGACATAGCCCCGTTCGTGGAAGAAGTCGCGGATCTCGCGGAGGATGAGCGACCGGGCCTGGAAGGTCTTACGGACTTCCTCGTTGGCGATCAGGTCCAGGTAGCGCTGGCGGTAGCGGATCTCGGTGTCCGCGAGACCTTCCCACTTGGCGGGCGGCGGACGCAGGGCCTTGGAGAGAGGGACGAAGGATTCGACCTTCACCGACGGCTCACCCATGCGGGTGACGAACAGGGTGCCCTCGATGCCGATGTGGTCGGCCAGGTCGAGCAGCTTGAACTGCGCCCACTGTTCCTCGGTGAACACCGGCTTCTGGAACCACAACTGGATCCGGCCGGAGACGTCGCGGAGGTCGAGGAAGTGGCTCTTGCCCATGTCCCGATGGGCGGTGATGCGGCCGGCGAGGCGGACCCTTCGACCTTCAGGCCATCCCACAGCTTCGCCCTTGGCAGGGTCGATGGACTTGTTCCATTCGTTCCAACGGGCGAGTTCGGAACGGGCGGTGTCACAGCCCGAGTCGGGGCTGAACTTGTTCATGAACGGGTTGACGCCCTTCTCGGCGAGCCCTGCAAGGTGGCTGCGGCGCTGCTCGATCAATGAATTGGTGTCCTCCATACCGGGGCGCGAAGTGAAGCACGGCAGCGGAATCCCCGGCAAGCCTGCCCGGCCCGGAGACGTCCATCGGGCTTGCACGGGCCCGAGGGAAGCGGACAAAGAAAAAGGGGCCCCGAAACCGGGGCCCCTTCCTGAATTCGTGGATCCGGGTCGGATCAGTACACGCGGGTCGACTCTTCCTCGACGATCGGCGAGAGGAGCTCGCTCTCGGTGAGGACGACCTTGAGGCGGTGGTCACCGACCTCGGCAGCCTTGGCCGAGATGGTGTAGGTCACCGTCTTCTTCGCCGCGAGGGTCGGGATGGTCGGGAACTTGACCGTCTTGCCGTCGACCGTGCCGCCCTGGCTGCTCGTGGGGTTCATTTCCTTGGCGAACTGGGCCACGGCGTTGATGTCCTTCAGGTCCGAGTTGCCCTGGTTGGTGATCTTGATGGTGTAGGTCGTGACCTCGCCGATCTGGAGCGGATCAGGATCATCAACGACCTCGAGGAGGACGGCGGACACACCGTTCCAGATGGTGCAGGCCTCGGAAGCCTCGCGGAGACCTTCCTTGGTGCTGATGGTCGCGGCGTTGCAGTACTTGCCGGAGGTGCTGGAGGTCAGGACGATCGAGAAGGTCTTCTTCTCGCCCGCCTTGAGGGTCTCGACATTCCAGGTGGCGACGTTGTTCGCGATCGTGGCGCCCGGGGCGGAGACGATCTTGGTCTGGGCCGGAGGAGTGTCGGTGACGACCACGCCGGTCAGGTCGGTGTCGCCGGTGTTCTCGGCCACGATCTGGTAGCTGGCCTGCTTGTTGATGAAGAGCTGCGGGGTGCCGGTCTTGGTGAGCTTCAGACCCGGCTTGACCACCGTGGTGCAGGCGTCGTCCTGGACCGAGGAAGTGTTGCTGGAGCTGGCGACGGCGACGTTGCAGTGGCGACCGCGCTCGGCGGCCTTGAGGGTGACCGCGATGGACTTGGACTGGCCGGGGGCGAGGTCGCCGACCGGGTAGGTCTTCTCACCCACGCCGCCGAGGCCGGCCGGGTACTTGTCGGTCACGACCACGTTGCGGGCGATCGAGGTGCCGGTGTTCTTGACGACCACGTTGTAGGCGACGTCGGAGCCGAGCTGGGCGAGCTCCGGTCCGGTCTTCTCGATGTCCAGCTGGGGCTTGCCGACGAAGGTCTGGGCGCAGACGCGGGGATCGGCCTTGATGGTGGCGCAGGAGGCGAGCGTGCCTTCACGGACCGGCTTGACGGTCACCTTGAGCGACTTGCTCTCGCCGGCATCCATCGAACCGAGGTTCCAGGTCAGGGTCTTGCCGGACACGGAAGCCTGGGGCTCGGTGCCAACCAGCTCGGTGCCTTCGGGAACCATGTCGGTGACGACCACGTTGCCCACGCAGGCGTTGGCCAGCGGCTTCAGCTCGTAGGTGAAGGGCTCGTTGAGGGTCGCCTCGGCCGGGGCGGTCTTGGTCATGCTGACCAGCCCGGTGTTGATCACCGAGCACGGAACGCCGGGACGGGCGGCCGGAGCGGCGGCCGCGGCCGCGACCACAACGGGCTCGGACTTCGGCTCAACCGGGCCGGAGCCACGGAAATAGGGAGACCGGCCGGTGTAGTAGTCGCCGACGATGACCTCGTAGGTCTGGCGGTTCTTGGTGCGCATCTCGCGATCCGACTCGGATTCGCTGGCGGAAAGGGACGGGCCAGACAGCGCCGCGACGAGCGCGACCAAGCCCCAGGTCAGGCTCTTCACGGTGGGGGGTGACGATTTCATGATCATGCTTGGACTAAACGGATCGTTGGTGCAGTTGGTAGCCCGCGGCCGCGACTCCATGACCGGCCCACTTCCGAACCAACCGGAAGTTGGAATGCGGAGGGCCGGCCCGGAAATGACGCCGGACACGCGCGCTTGGTGCCACGCGGTCCGAAGCGTGTCAAGGAACGGAGCCGATGGCAACCCCCACACCGTGATCAGACGAAGAATCCCGCTCATCAGGCCTTTACCCATCCATCGAACCCCGACCAGAAGTCGGACGGAACCCAACAAAAACGCCGCCCCGGAATGGGGCGGCGTCTGGTAGAATGGGTATCCCGAGGCCAGCTCAGGCGGAGAACGACTTGCCACATCCGCAGCTGCTGTGGGCCGTCGGGTTGTTGATCTTGAATCCCCCGCCCGTCAGGGCATCGCTGAAGTCGATCACAGATCCCCGGAGGTAGTTGGCCGAAAAGGGATCGACCACGACTCCCACCCCGAGGAACTCGATGGAGAGGTCGTCGGAACGCTTCTCGTCGAAGACCATTCCGTATTGCATGCCGGAACAGCCTCCGGCCTCGACGAACACCCGCAGGCTCTTGCCGGCGTTCTCGGGATCGCCGGACAGCATTGAACCGATCTGGCGGGCGGCACTCTCGGTGAGGGTGACAATCGACTCTTGGGTGGCAACCGTTTCCATGACTGGGACAGGATAAAAGTGATGCGTGTGGGTGTCAAACCCGCATCGGACACGCAGGGAACTCCGCCGTCGACGGCGTCGTTCCCCGCGCACCCGCGCGGAGCGGTCCTTCAAGGAGCGACAATGCGGTAGAAGTGCATCGTGTTCGGTCCAGCGTCCTCGAAGGAACCTTCCAGGGCACCCTCGCCCGCGACGATCGGAACGCCGCCCAATGTCTCAGAACGCAGGACCCGGTAGGTCCGTCCGGGCACATGGTTCCAAAGCAGACGGACCGAACCACCGGCCAACCGCTCCACGCGCACCAGGATCGGAGGATGGACCTGAACCGGGACGATGTCGGCAAGGCGCGTCGGAATGACCTGGTATCCGGTGTTCCTGGGATTCGAACTGTCGAACTGGCTCAGGACGCCGACGATGTCCACGGTGTTCGTGGGACGTGCGGTCCCGATGATCTCGGTGACCCGGGAATCGATGCGGAGGATCACGCCGGTCTGACCGGTCGCATTGGTGACCACGACGTTCTGGCCGGAGCCGAAGGTGGCGGCGTCCCGGTTGACGTTGAC
>CAIYXO010000609.1 GCA_903930165.1 uncultured Verrucomicrobiota bacterium
GCGAGGATCCACTTCCATCCGCCGTCTCGGCAGCGCATGCGGTGTTCCGTGACATACACCGGGGTGCGCCCGTCGAGGTGGAGTTGGAGCGACTGCTGGGCGGCGGAAAGGTCCTCGGGATGGACCCGCCGCGTCCACTCCTCGAATGTGGTCCCGACCTCCGTCTCGGAGTAGCCCAGCATTTCCTTCCACCTCCGGGAGTAGTTCACCATCCCGTTGCGGCAGTCCCAATCCCAGACGCCGTCCCCGGCCCCTTCCAGGGCGAAGCTCCAGCGCTCCTCGCTGGCGCGCAGCGCATTCTCCGCGAGCTTCCGGTCGGTGATGTCCTGCACGGTCCCGACCAGGCCGGCGATCATGTCGAGGTCGTCCCGTTCCACCTCGCCGAAGACCGTGACGTAGCCCGCGGCGCCATCCGCACGTCGAATGGCGAGGTCGAGGTTGAAGGAGGTGCCGTGGCGCAGCGACTGGCGTACCGCATCGTCGAGTCTCGGTGCGCTTTCCGAGGTGAGGTGACGCTGGAGTCCAGTGCAGGCCGGTGCCGGTGCGTCCGCTCCCAACCGCAGGATTCCCCGCACCTCCTCGCTGATCTCGAGGCGTCCGGAGGCCCGCTCCCAACCCCATGAACCCAGGCGTGCCTGCTTCTGGGCGCGGCGGAGGTCCGCCTGCTGGCGGAGGAGGGCGCGCTCGGCCTTCTGGCGTGCGGAGACGTCCCGGCCCACGACCAGGATGTGGGGACGTCCGCGCGCGAGGAACCGGTCGGCCGATTCCTCGAGTTGGACATGGCTGCCATCCTTGCGGCGGTGGTCCACTCCGGTGGGGACCGCTTCGCCGATGGCCATGGACTTGAGCCTGTTGTCCGCGAGCTTGCGTTCCGCCTCCGAAAACAGGTCCCGGTAGCGGCGTCCCACCAGTTCCTCCCGGAGGAGTCCATGCTGCCGGGCTGCCGCGGGGTTGGCGTCCACGATGACGCCTGCACGAATTCCCTCGGCCTCGAGGATGAGCATCGAGTCGGACGCGGTCTCGAAGAGGGCGCGGTGGCGGCTGTGGGCCTCCCTCTCGCGGTCTTCGGCCTCCCGCTGTTCGGTGATGTCGCGGACCACCGCGAAGAGGGTTCCATCTTCGGGCATGATGGACGCGTTCCATGAAAAGCGCCGAAACGAGCCGTCACGGCACCGGAAGCGGTTCTCGAAATGGACCGATGTTCCCGACGGGTCCAGGCTTCCAAGCGCTTCCTGGGTGGAGTTCAGGTCGTCCGGGTGGACCCATTCCCTCCACGGGCGGTGGAGAAGCTCGGTCTCCGTCCAGCCCAGGGTCCGGCTCCACGCGGGATTGACCGCCTTGAGGAAACCGTCCTGGCCCGCGATGCAGAGCGGGTCCAATGCGAGGTTGAAGAACTGGTCGCGCTGACGCCGGTTGCGCTCCAGTTCGGTGATGTCCTCGACGCAGCCCACGTGCCCGGCGATCTCGCTGGAATCCAGTCGCATCGGTCGGCTTCTCGAGCGGACGAGCCGGACGCTGCCATCCTTCCGGACGGTCCGGAAGACGGCGTCGAACTCCAGGCCGATCCCGGCGGTGCGCCTCCATTCCCCGAAGACGGTTTCGCGGTCCTCGGGATGAAGGCCGACCTTCCATCCTTCCCCGAGCGCATCGGCGGCCGAGATCCCGAAGATCTCGCACCACTGGGAGTTCACAAACTGGCAGCGGCCGTCGGCGTCAGTGTGGAAGATCCCGATCGGAGCGGAGTCGCCGAGGGTCTTGTGCCAGGCCTCGCTTCGGGCCAGGAGTCGGACCAGTTGATCCTGGTCCTTGGATTGGCGACGTAGGACGAGCAGGGCCGACACCTGACGGCCGAGTGCTTCCAGGGTTTCAAGCTGCCATGGCTCGAGGCGTCGGGGAACGCGGTCGATGACGCAGAGGCTGCCGAGGGGAAGTCCACCCCCGACGCGCAACGGAGTCCCGGCGTAGAAGCGTATCCGTGGTTCCCCTGTGACCAGCGGGTTGTCGTGGAACCGGACGTCCTCGCTGGCGTCCGGGACGACAAGCGCGGATTCGCCGAGGATGGCATGGGCACAAAACGACTGGTCGCGTGGAGTCTCCGGGGCGTCGATTCCGACGCGTGCCTTGAACCACTGGCGTTCGCGGTCGACCAGGCTGATGAGCGCGACCGGTGTTCCGCAAACCGCAGCCGCGACACGTGCGATGTCATCGAACGTGGCCTCCGGAGCGGTATCCAGGAGGTCGATCGCCCGCAGTGCCTCCAGGCGGGCAGCCTCATCGGGATGTAGGGGAGCCGCGCTCATCCGGTTGGAAGCACTGCCCGAGCGTGTGCGTGGGCGGAGATGGACCCGTTCGAGAGCATACTGGAACTTCGGCAGTATCGGTCCTTCCCTTAAGGTATTGCCCAAAAACGGGATGGACCCGGGGACCACCCTGGATTGGAAGTCGTCGTCCTGGATTCTGACGCCTCTCGGAGAGGGTTCTCGGATCGCAGTTCAGCCGACGGGTCAGGCCACGATCCAAATGGCTGCGGAACAATGGGTTCGGACTGGAACTCAACACCGTCCACGCGCCGATCTGCAGGGGGCAACTCCAATGCCCCACAGCCGCCACGAACCGGAAAAGTTTAGGTGGGCGCCACTTGCCCACTCGTACATTTGCAGATTCCCTCGGGAGTTTAGGCGTTTGGACCATGGAGATATCCGCGACCAACGAGGCGGTTCGGCGTGCCATGGCGCGAACGCGTTGGCTGCATGGAGTCCTGATCCTTCTGGTCCTGGTTCTTGGATTGATCTCCCTCCAGGGTGGCCGCCGGTTGGAGGAGGTCCGTCGGGAGTTGGCGCAGTCCCGCTGGCATCAATGGATCGAGGAAGCGCGGGCACTGCGTGAGCGTGGAGAACCGGGCTGGTTCCAGTCGGCGCGGGAGCGTTTGGACCAGGCGCGACTGATCCGGGCAGACCATGTCCTCCGTCAGGCGTGGTTGGACTGCCTGCTCCAGTATCCAGCCCGCCGTGAGGAATCGGCAGTTCCCTACCGCGTCCTGACCTTCCCGGCCGGGCTCCAACGGGGACCGTTGCAATTCACTTTCAGCGTGGATGGTCAGAGACTCATCGCGCACATCGATGCGCGAAACGTCGTTTGGAACCTGGGTGAACCCCAACGACCGCCCCGGCTGTCTGCGGGCATGGACCGGGAGATCGAACCGCCGGTGATTGGACGTTTGGCGGGGACTCGACTGCAGGCGCGCGTGACGGAAACCGGAAAGCTGGAAATCCAGGACAATGTGTCCAATGCCTTGGTGATCGAGTTGCGGGGACGGACGCAGCTTCACATCGAGACCGTGGCTTGGAGTCCGGACGGCACCTGGATCGCCAATGCCGGCTGGATCGCAGGCGCTTCGGGTCCCCAACAGCGCGTGATCGAGTTGTGGCACATTCCCGCCATGCGGGCCGGATTGGCCCTGCTCGACCTGGACTGGATCGACACGGAACCTTCGGCCCCTCCGGCAACCCCGGTGGATCCCTCATCGTGGTTCAGGCCCTTCAAGCTGGCCCTGGGCTCCATTTTGGTCCTAGTCGTCACCGGGGCTGTGATCACGCACCAGCACCTGGTCTATCGGCGGTATCTCGAGGCCCAACGGGCTGCCGCGGCACAGGCGGAAGCCTTGGAGCAGGCCCGGGAGCGTATCGCCCATGCCGACAAGATGCGGGCTCTGGGTACTCTTGCCGCCGGCGTGGCCCACGACTTCAACAATCTTCTTTCGGTGATCCAGATGTCCCGACAACTGGTGGAACGATCCCTTCCGGTCACCGCCCCGGCGCGGGAACACCTGACCAACATCGCCCAGGCGGTAGACCAGGGTCGTTCGGTGGTCCGTAGCATCCTCGGCTACAGCCGTGAAGGGCGTCCCGGAGGAGCCCCGAATCGCATCGCTGAGATCGTGGACGAGACTCTCAACCTGCTGCGGCGCCAGTTCCTGGGCGGGATCGAACTGGAGGCCCTGGTTCCCCAGGACCTGCTGCTCCAAGGGATCTCCCGCGGCCGTCTGGAGCAGATCCTCTTGAACCTCCTGGTGAACGCGTCGGAAGCGATGGGGGGGAGGGGGCGGTTGACCCTGTGCGCGGAGACCGTCGAGTCGGTTCCGGCCTTCACCATTTCTCCCACCCGACCCGGGCCGTGGATTGCGCTGAAGATTGGGGACTCGGGCCCGGGAATCTCCTCCGATATCCTGCCCCGGATTTTCGAGCCGTTCTTCACCACCAAGAATCTCGGCAACCAGCGGGGAACCGGATTGGGACTGGCCACGGTGTGGCGCATCGTCACGGAAGAAGGCCTTGGATTGTGGGTGCGCACGGCGCCAGGAATGGGAACCGAGTTTCAGCTTTATCTTCCGGTCTCGTCGCCAGGAGCCACCCCGCCGCCGGAGGAGAGACCCCCGCAGACTTCCCCACCACCGACATCGCCCGTTGATCCCAAACCATCCACCCCATGAACATCCAACAGGTTCGCGCCCATGTCCTGATCATCGAGGATGATCCCGTCCAGGCCCGGCTGTACCAA
>CAIYXO010000610.1 GCA_903930165.1 uncultured Verrucomicrobiota bacterium
CTGGTGGTCCCGCAGGGCGGCGATCGAGGGGATGTCGGACGGCAGCAGCGCCAGCGGTTCCGTGTCGAAGCGGAGACGGAACAGCCCCGCGAGGACCACCGCCAACACCGGCAGCCACAGCCAGCCGCGCCTCACGGCGCCACCTCCAGGCGTTCACCGGCGACAGGCCGTTCGAGGATCCAGCCTCCCTGTTCCGACGCCACGGCCTTCCAGCCTTCCGGCGCTTCCGGCAGTTCCTTCGGCGCGGTCGCCCGGAACCAGACGATCGACTTGGGTGGTGCCCCACGCCCCGCGGCGGACGCGGAGCGGAACGGGGAACGGATCTCCCAACCCGACGGACCGGATCGGGCCACGACCACCGGGACCCCCTGCTTCGCGAACTGCACCAACCGCGAGCCGTCCGTGTTCCGCGCGACCAGAAGCTCACCGGCCAACTCCGGCGAATCCGACCCAGGCCTCCAAGCCGCCGACATCTCCGTGATCGTCCATCCCGGTGACGTCAGGTCCCAAGGAGGAAGTCGGCGGCCCGGGAAGGCGCATCCGGCGAGGAGGATGGCGAGTCCCAGCACGGGCCATCCGGGGACCGCGGAACGTCCGGCGTTCATGCGGCGGGAGCGAAGGAGAAGCGCGGCACCAGCGGGAACCGCGCCTGGAGCCGGACCAACCGGAAGAACAGCCACATGCGCCAACGCAGCTTCCAGCCGCCTTCCAGTTCCCCGGCGAGGACCGCGTTCACCGCGGCCGCGAGATCCAGCTTCGCCCGGGGCTCCAGGAAGAGCTCCATGAACGGCTGCGTGTAGAAGCCGTCGACCATCTCCTGGTAGATCGAAAGGGCCGAACGGATGCGCGTCTCGTAGACGGCGAACGCCGCGGCGCCGTCGTCGCCGACCCGGATCGAGTCCCGCACCGCACGCGCCGCCGCACGCGCGGAGAACATCGCGAGGAAGACGCCGCTGGAGAAGATCGGGTCGATGAAGCCCGCAGCGTCCCCGACGCGGACGCAGCGCGGACTCCAGAAGCGGGTGTTGCGGTAGCTGAAGTCGCTGGTGACATGCACCTCCGACTCCCGCCGCGCCGACCGCAGTCTCGCCGCCACCGGCGGGCTTTCCGCGACCAGGCGTCCGAGCAGCACCTCGCCGTTCTCCCGGGACGCGGCGAAGTCGTCGCGGTCCATCACGACGCCCACGCTCACGCGGCCCAAGCCGCCTTCGTCGACCCGCAGCGGGATGAGCCAGAACCAGTGGCGTTCCTGGCGGACGATGACGGTGTCGCCGCCCTGGGTCCCGGGATCCAGTTGGACTCCCTCGAAGTGCGCGAAGACGGCGACCTTGCGCAGCTTGGGGTTCATCACCTTCACCCCCTCCTGGTTCCCGGTGAGGTTGCCGCGGCCGGAGGCGTCCACCAGGAACCGGCCGCGGTGGCTCTCGCCGGTGGAAGTCCGGACCGTGACGCCGTCGGCGTCGGAGGCGACCGACTCGACCACGACGCCCTCACGGACCTCCGCACCGCACTCGGCGGCGTGTCGGAGGAGGATCTCGTCGAAGCGGGAGCGTTCGACCTGGTAGGCCTCGCCGTGGCGGGTGAAGCGGCCGTTGCGGAAGACGAAGGACGTCCCCTTCGCGCCGTTGCCTAGGTGGAACTGCGCGCCCCGCTTCACGGGGAATCCGGCCGCGGCGAGCTTCGGCCCGAGGCCCAGTTCGTCGAAGATCTCCGTGTTGTAGGGCAACAGCGACTCGCCGACGTGGAACCGCGGGAAACGCTCGCGTTCCAGCACCAGCACGGGGTGCCCGGACCGGGCGAGGAGCGTGGCCGCGCAGCTCCCGGCGGGGCCGCCGCCGATCACGACGACGTCATGGACCTTCATGTCCTCAGC
>CAIYXO010000611.1 GCA_903930165.1 uncultured Verrucomicrobiota bacterium
CCAGAGGAACGAGTTCTTGATCAGGGATCGCATGGTTTCGAGTTGCCGGAGTCTACTCCGGGGGCGTTGGGAGGGTCGAGGTCCGAAGACGGCCGGGCCGGCGTTGGAGCCGTGGCGTCAACCTTGTGAGAACGGCTGCGGTGGAGGAACCGGCATGGCGACGTGGATGGGGGAAGGCCCGTTGACGCCGGATGTCGCCGCGGTCGGTTCGGCCGATCGGCCGCCGACCTTGGGTGCCACCGCCGCCAAGGCTCCCAAGGCGGAGGAACCGCGGGGCAGGAGGACGACCTCGGCCTCGCCGCGCAGGAGTCCCTGGACCTCCAGCACCTGGAAGAGGGCGTTCTGGATCTCGGGATCGGCCGAGATCTCCCGCAGCGCGGCGCCCACGATCTCCGGCCGGATCGCCCCGGCCTTGGCGAACTCGACCGCCGCCTGACGGTCCGCGGTGCCGGTGATGACGTTCACCTGGTTCGCGCCGTCCTGACGGATGGCCGAGGTCACCTGGCGGAGCCGGTTCACCACCTTCTCCTCGATCTGCCGGATCATGCCGACATCCCGGAAGTGGACCTTCCGGATGTAGACCGATCCCAGGAGGTAGCCCCATTCCTGCGACTTGGCGCAGACCTCGTCCCGGACCGTCTGGCTCATCACGTGGCGGTTCACCAACATGTCGCCGAGCCGCAGGTTGCTGAGGCAGCGGACCGTGGCGTTGCTCACGTTGGCGGCGAGGGAGCCGCGGGGGTCGGCGTTGCGGAAGAGGTAGGCGACCGGGTCGTTCACGTACATCTCGTACCAGACGCCGATGCCCATCGGGGCACCCTCCTCGGAGTTCACCGGCTGGCTGCGCAGGTAGTCCTGGTACAGGCGGAGGTCGACGGTTTCGACGCGGCCCAACCAGCGGACGATCAGCGCCCTCCAACCCAGCCGGGACCAGAGGAAGTGGATTCCCGGTTCGTCCAGGATGCCGATGACCTTTCCGAAGAGGACGAACACCTGGCATCGGCGTTCGCGGACGATGGTGTACACGCCTGCCAGACGCAGCATCCAGAGGAGGAAGGGCACGCCGACGGCGAGCAGCATGAACGTGGCGACGGCGGCCACGGCGAAGGCGGCGAATCCGCCCGATCCGAAGCGCTGGGACAGTTCAGGCAGGTCATTCATGGTCCACCTCCACAAAGGCGCGGCGGGCGCGGCTGAACAGGCTCAGGCGCACGTTCCGGACGTAGGCCTCGACCGCAGGCTGGCCGCTGCGTCGGAGGTCGGTGAGCTGACGGGCGAGGGCCCGGATCGGTTCCACCTCGGCCTGCGCCCGCAGGGTCTCGATCTCCACGGCGCGGCGCGACTGGACCAGCTTCTGGTCGGCACCGGCGTGGGCGAGGCTGATGTCCGAGGAGACCTGGTTGTACGCGGTGTTGATCGCGGCGAGCGCGGACTCCACCTCGTGGGGCGGATCGATGCCGGTGATGAGGGAGGCGTCCAGCGCGATGCCGTAGCGGGCGGCGCTGGAGCGGCATTCGCGGTCCATGTGCTCGTTGAGGTCGCGCAGGTTCTTCCGGAGGTCGTTGATCGAAACGCCGATCGCCGCCCCGTGTGCGGTCGGCTCCGTGCCGACGGCCAACTCGCCCGGGGGCGCTTCGAAATTGGCGATCCGTTCCCGGAGCACCGAGACGAAATAGCCCATCACATGGACGATCGGATGCTTCACCCCGAAGAGGTAGGCGTAGAGGTTGCGCTCGCTGACCCGGTAGCGGATCTGGCCGCTGAGCCCCGTGTTGAGCTGGTCCTTGGTCACCGCCTCCAGGATCGCGCCCTGCCGGTTGGCCGAGGGCTGCTCCGGATCGGCGGCCATCGAGATGGTCTGGGTGGCGACGGTCACCTTGTGGACCTCCTCCCACGGCCATTTGAAATACGGGCCTCCCGCCGGGATCACCCGGACCTGCGGGTAGCGGTAGCGCTCGCGTTCCTCCGCCCGGAGGTCGGCCGAGATCGGGTCCTCGAGCGTGGTGGCCCCTTCGATCCGCTCCGCGCGGCCGAAGCGCGTCTTCACCGCCCGTTCGTTCTGGTCGACCGTGTAGAATCCGGTCAGCACCACCCGCAGCACGAGCCATGCGAGCAGTCCGAGGCAGCATCCGAGGAATAGGGCCATGGTGTTGGGAAAGGTTTCTCCGACTTGGTGACCCTACGGACAAGCGACGGTCATCCAAGTGCGAATTGCCGCCGGGATTCCATGAGGCCGGCCTCTTCGACTTCTACCGTCTCCCCGGGCCCGGCGGGATTGCAGGCGCCGCCGATCCTCATCCACCCTGCCGCATGCGCCTCGCCCAACGGCTTCTCCTGCTGCTCCTCCTGGGGACGGTCCTCCTTCCCGCCGAGGAGACCCCTTCGAAGGCCGAATCCAAGCCGGAGTCCAAGGAAGGGACGTCGTCCAAGGAGGAGGCCAAGGTGAAGGAGGCTCCTGATCGCAAGAGCGTCACCGAGCACGAGGTGACGGTCGGAGGTCGTAGGATTGCGTTCACAGCGACGGCCGGTCTCCAGACCCTCCGGGACGCGGGTGGCAAGCCCACTGCCGAGATCTTCTACATCGCCTACACCCGCAAGGGGGCCACCAACGCCGCCACGAGGCCGCTGACGTTCTCCTTCAACGGTGGGCCCGGGTCCTCGTCCGTGTGGCTGCATCTAGGGCTGCTGGGGCCGAAGCGCGTGCGCCTCCGCGACGACGGCTTCGCGGTGCCGCCGCCCTATGAGCTGGTGGAAAACGAGTCCTCGCTGTTGGACGAGACCGACCTGGTGTTCATCGACCCCGTCGGGACCGGCTACAGCCGTGCCACGAAGCCGGAGGAGGCGCGGAACTTCTACGGGGTCAACGAGGACGCCCGGAGCATCGGCGAGTTCATCCGGCTGTACGTGACGCGGAACGGCCGCTGGTCGTCGCCGAAGTTCCTCGTCGGCGAGAGCTACGGCACCACTCGGGCGGCGGCCCTCAGCGGGGAGCTGCTGGGCACGCACCGGATGAA
>CAIYXO010000612.1 GCA_903930165.1 uncultured Verrucomicrobiota bacterium
CGAACAGCTCGTCGCGGATGCCGGTGCCGATGACGCAGACAGGATTGGCCTTCTCCTCGTCGAGCTGGTTGAAGAAGCGCCCGTGCTCGACCGTGTGGAGGTTCATGTCGAGCACCTCGGGCCACGCGCCGACGGTCTCCTCGGGCGAGATCCGCTTCTCGCCGCGCGACGCCACCACCTCGCCCACGGACATCTCCGGCGAGACGATCCGCAGAAGGGGCGCGCCCTGCTTGAGGGCGAACACGTCCACGAGCGTCCGGCCCGGGGCCTGGTCGGCGAGGTGGTCCTGGTAGCTGGGGACCGGCTGCTGCTGGAGGAGGACCTTGTCGGCGCCGCCCATGGCGACCATGGACTCGCGAAGGCCGTTCTCCATGCCCTGGATGATGGCGCTCATGCCGACCAGCGACGCGACGCCGAGCACCACGCCGAACATGGTCAGCAACGAGCGGAACTTGTGGGCCCAGACCTCCTTGAGCCCGATCAGGACGGTGTTGAGGAGGTTCATCGGATCAGTCGTAGCGGAGCGCCTGGATCACGTTCATCCGGGCGGCCTTCACCGCCGGGAAGAGGCCGGCCAGAACCCCGACGCCGGTGGCGAAGCCGAAGGCGACGGCCATGGCGGTCCAGGTGATCACCGGATCGTTCCCGGTCGGGGCGACCAGCGTGATCGCGAACACCACGATCCGGGAAGCGACAAGGCCCAGCAGGCCGCCCACCACGGCGATGACCGTGCTCTCCACGAGGATCTGGGTGAAGATGTCCACGCCCCCGGCGCCGACCGCCTTGCGGATGCCGATCTCCCGGATGCGTTCCGAGATGCTGGCCAGCATGATGTTCATGATGCCGATGCCGCCGACGAAGAGGCTGATGCCGGCGATGAGGCCGCCGCTCATCCGGGCGTTGCGGACGAACTTCTCGATGTCCTCGCCCCAGTCCTCGAGCGTGCGGAACGAGAAGTCCTCGATGCCGCGATGGTTCACGAGCATCACGTTGCGGATGCGGGTGAGGGTCGGATTGAGGCGGTCGAAGTCGCGGATCCGGATCTCCATGCTGGAGAGGCGCGGCTCCGCGGGCGCGTTGGACCGGCTGGACTGGAACCGTTGCCACATGGTGTTCAACGGCATGTAGACGGTGTTGTTCTTCACCCAGAACGCGAAGTTGCCGCCGCGCCCGCGCCCGCGCTGGGGCCCCGCCGTGTCGACCTTCCGGCCCGCCGCCCGGAGCGCCGCCATCTCCACCTCGCGCTGCAGCCGGGCCTTCCGCTCCTGCTCGCCCTCGTAGCGCTGGAACATGCCGATGATCGTGAACGGCTGCCCGTTGATGGTCATCACCTTGCCGACAGGGACGACCTCGGTGCCGGTCTCCTCGGGGCTGCCGAAGAGCTGGTCGCGGATGCCGGTGCCGATGACACACACGGGTCGCGCCTCGTCCGCATCGATCTCGTTGAACAGGCGGCCGTGCTCGACGACGTGCTCCAGCACCTCGCATTGCCTCGGATAGACGCCCACGGTCATGAACGTCCGCCAGGTCTTGCCGTTCGCGGCGAGCGTCGGGTTGTCCTCGAGCCGCATCTCCGGCGCCACGATGTCGATGTCCGGGATGCCGGCCTGGAGGGCGCTGGCGTCGGCGAGGGTCATGCCACGGGCGAAGTCGCGGAGATGGCGCTGCTCGACGGGCACGGGCTGGGCCTCTATGCGGATCTTCTTGAGCCCGCCCACGGCCAGCAGGGCCTCCTTCTGGCCGATCTCCATGCCCTTCACCATCGCGCTCATGGCGATGAGCGACGAGACGCCGAGGATGATGCCGAGCATGGTCAGGGCGGACCGGAACTTGTGGGCCCAGATCTCCTTGAGCCCGACGACGACGGCGTTGCCGAGGCTCGCGCCGCCGACCGGCAGGTCGGGAAGGTCGATCCGCGGCAACTCCACTTCCGGGAGCACGATCTTGGGAACCTCCAGGCTCACGCCGCGGAAGCGGCCGGGGCCGCGGGGGTGGGGTTGCCCGACTCGGGTCGGATGCGGTCGAGGCCGGCCAGCCTCGCGTCCACGTTGTCGGAGATGCGGCCGTTCCGGATCTCGATGCGGCGGGGGGTGACCGCGGCGATCTCCGGGTTGTGGGTGACCAGGATCACGGTGCGCCCCTCGGCCGCCAACCGGCGGAACAGCGCCAGGATCACCTCGCCGGTGTGGGTGTCCAGGTTGCCGGTCGGCTCGTCGGCCAGGATGATCCGGGGGTTGTTGACGAGGGCCCGGGCGATCGCCACGCGCTGTTGCTGGCCGCCGGAAAGCTGGCTCGGGCGGTTCTTCAGGCGGTTGCCAAGGTCCACCATCTCCAGGGCCTTGATCGCGCGCTCGCGGCGTTCACGACCGCCCAGCCCGGCGTAGATCATGGGCAGCTCGACGTTCTGCACCACGTTGAGCTTCGGCAGGAGGTTGAACGACTGGAAGACGAAGCCGATGGAGCGGTTGCGGATCCGCGCCAACTCGCGCTGGGAAGCCTTCCCGATCTCCACACCCTCGAGCACCACGTTGCCCAAGGTCGGCGAATCCAGGCACCCCAGGATGTGCATCAGCGTGGACTTGCCGCTGCCGGAAGGTCCGATGATCGACACGAACTCGCCCTGGTTCAGGTCCAGCGAGACGTTGTCGAGGGCTCGGATCTCCTCGCCACCGAGCTGGTAGAGCTTCGAGACCTGACGCAGTTCCAAGAGGGCCATGGCGACTGGGGGAAAAGGGATCGGTGCCTCAGCGGGCGCCGGTGGTCGAGGCCACTTTGGTGCCATTGGTGCCGCCGGCGGCCGGCGCGACCGACTCCTTGGAGCGGTCCTCCAGCGAGATCTCGTCGCCTGCGGCCAACCCCTTGGTGACCTCGGCGAAGAAGTAGTCGCTGACGCCGATCTGGATCTGCCGACGTTCCCAGGACTCCCCCTTGCGCAACCAGACGAAGCGCTCGATCTCGCGAGTCTCCGGGTTGGTCTCGGTGAACACCGCCGCGAGCGGCGCCGCCACGACGTTGCTCGCGCTGGCCACGGGAATCGAGATGTTGGCGGTCATGCCCGGACGGACCCGGCGGTCGACATCCTTGAGCAGGATGCGGGCGGGGAATCCCTTGATGTTGTTCTTGATGACGGCCTGCGGGGCGATGCGCTCGACCTTGCCGACCACCTTGAGGCCGGGGACGGCCTCGACGGTGACATCGACCTCCTGTCCGACCTTGAGCCGGCCGACGTCGGCCTGGTTGATGTGGGCGTTGATGACGAGGTCGTTGAGGTTGGCGATGGTCATGACCTCGGTGCCGGCGTTGAACCCACCGGAGCCGCTGACGGCCTGCCCGACCGAGATGGGACGGGTCAGGACGGTGCAGTCGAAGGGGGCGGTGACACGGGTCTTGCGAAGGCGATCGCTGGTGAGCTCGAGTTCCTTCTCACCCTGCTGGATGCTGTTCTTGGCCAGCTCGAAGGCAGTCCGGGCGGTCTCGAATTCCTGTTCCGACAGCAGCTTCTCCTTGATGAGTTGCTCGGCGCGTTCGAAGTCGCGTCGGGCCTGGTCGAGGGTCAGTCGCGCCCGGGCGATCTGGGTCTCGCGCTGCTGCTTCTCGATCTGGAGATC
>CAIYXO010000613.1 GCA_903930165.1 uncultured Verrucomicrobiota bacterium
CAACTCATATCCCCTGGGCACTTTCGAGTCGCCTTTCGAACAAAGCTTGATCTGAGATTCTGCCCATTCATTAAGAGCCAATAGGGAAACGTTGTTTGTAAACTGCCAAATCAAATCCCCCCTACGCTTGTCAGCATCAACCTCACATCCAGCAAGGCCGAGAAGCAAGACGAGAAAAACGTTACGAAAAGCAGTATATATCATAACGCTCTACAACCTCGATGGCGCCAAACGTGGCATCACTTTTCTAAGACCAAAGCCCAAGAAACCTGTCCCCAGCGGGATTCCCCTGTTCGAGGACAGTGCAGCCGCCGATGGGTGCCGATCCTTTGAAATCAGGTGCCGAAGCAGCGGTCACCGGCGTCGCCGAGACCCGGAACGATGTACCCCGAGCGGTTGAGCCGGCGGTCGAGGGCCGCGGCGATCAGGGGCACGTCGGGATGGGTCTCCTGGAAGCGTCGGACGCCTTCCGGGGCCGCGAGCAGGTGGACGCAGCGGATCCTCTTCGCGCCCCTCTCCTTCAAGCCCGAGACCGTCGCGGCGACGCTTCCGCCGGTGGCCAACATCGGATCGAGCACCAACACCTCCGCCTTCTCGAGACCCGACGGCACGTTGAACAGATAGCTGTGGGGCTCCAGGGTGGACTCGTCACGCTTCTGTCCGACGAAGCCGACCGAGGCGTCGGGCACCGCCTCCAAAAAGGCCGCAAGCATCGAGACCCCGGCCCGCAGCACCGGGACCAGGACCACCGGACGCTTCATCACCACGCCGCGTGCGGCGCTCACCGGGGTCCGGATGCCGACCGGGCGGCACTCGAAGTGGCGCGTGGCCTCGTAGGCCATCAGACGGGACGCCTCGGTCACCGCCCGGCGGAATCCGGTCGAGTCGGTCGACTGGTCGCGGATCCGTGTGAGCGCCGCCGCCAGGAGCGGATGTTGTACGAGGGTGATTCCGTCCATGGCGGCGATGTCGGGGGCTAGTGGAGGTGGAGCGGTGAGATGAAATAGAGACGACCCTGCGGCAGCGTGGACTGCAGAGGAAACCCGAGGTCCACCTTCACCGCCTTGGCCCGGGCCTGACCGAACAGGGAGAAGAGACCCGGGAAACGCATCGGCGGCATGTAGCTGACGATCCGTGCCTTCTCGATCCCGGCCAGCGTCTTCGCGCGTTCCACCGCGACGTCGAAGTTGCCCAACTCGTCGACCAAGCCGATCTCGAGGGCCTGGTTGCCCGACAGGATGCGGCCGTCGGCGAACTCCTGCCAGTTGGCCGAAAGCACGCGGCCTCCCTCGACGTTTTCCTTCTCGTTGAGGTCCGCGGCATTGCGGCGTCCGTTGCGGACCACGGCCTTGAACCGCGCGTAGCTCTCGTTGATGAGGCCCTGCATGATCTTCTTCTCCTCGGGCAGTTCCTCTTCCGGCAGCTTCTCGCCGCTCATCATGTCCTTCAGCTTGCCGCTCTTGGTGATCTCCGGCCGGATGCCGACCTTGTCCATCAGCCCACGGTAGTTGTAGCTGTGGAAGATCACTCCGATGCTGCCGGTCATGGTCAGCTCGTTGGCGACGATCCAACGGCACGGGGCGCTGACGTAGTAGCCGCCCGAAGCCGCCAGCGAACCCATCGAGGCGATCACCGGGATGTCCTTGTTCTCCTTCTGGAAGCGTTCGATGAGCAGGTAGATCTCGTCGCTGGCCAGGACCTCGCCGCCCGGCGAGTCGACCTTGAGGATCACCGCCTCCACCCCGTCCTCCGCCGCACGGTCCAGCTGGTCACGCACCAGGTCCACCAGCGTGCGGTCGATCGACTCGATGTACTCCCCGGTGATGACGCCCTCGAGGCCGATCACGGCGATCCGGTTGTCGGAATCGTCGTCACGAACCACCACCTCGTGCAGGTCGGAGCCGGAATGCGAACGACCGTGGGCGAAGCTGTCCGGAATCGAGAACTGTGAAACGGAAAAGAGCACCAGTATCCCAAGCCCGCCGACCAGGACCAGGGCGAGCAGGATCGCGAACCACATCCAGCCTCCTCCACCGGAACGTTTCGGGGCCGCGGCCGGAACCGGCCCGGCGTAGGTCGGAGCGGGTCGCGACGAGGACGGGAGAGGCGGGGGAACCTGCGGCGGTGCCGGAGGGTTCTCGGGCGCGGAGGGGTTGTTCGGATCGATCGGACCCATGATGTCGGAAACTACGGAGAGTTCCCCCGAGGGGCAAGTTGCCACGAAGGGGATCCACGCGGTCCGGACACGCAGTCACGCGGCGTCCAGCGTCGCACGGACCCGACGGCAGGCGGCGGCGATGTCCGGAGCCCGGAGGATGGCGCTGACGATGCAGACCCGACGGGCTCCCGCCTCGAGCACAAGGGGCAACGTCTCCTCGTTGATCCCCCCGATCGCAAACCACGGCACCGAAACCGAGGACGCCGCCCAGCGCACGTAATCCAGCGTCACCGGACGCGCGGTCGGCTTCGTGCCCGTGGCGAAGACCGGGCCGATGGCGACGTAGTCCGCCCGGGCATCCACGGCCCGGCGGCACTGGTCGGGAGCATGGGTGGAAAGTCCCACCTCCAGGCCCGGCGGTTTCCCTTGGAGACCGGAGACGTGCGTGTGGCCGGAGTCGAAGAAGTCTTCCTGCCCAAGGTGGACGCAGGGGGCACCCACCTCGACGGCCACATCCAGATGGTCGTTCACCACGAGTCGCACACCGGCCCGGTCCAACACCGCAGCCAAGGCCGCAGCCACCGGAAGGACCCGTTCGCGCGGCCAGTCCTTCGCCCGAAACTGGACCAGGTCGCTCCCGCCGTCGCAGAGCTGCCGAGCGATCTCGGACGGATCACGTCCATCGAGATACGCGGTGTCGACGAAGGTGTAGAGGCGGCAGTCCGCCAACGGTCGATGATTCATGCCTTGGATGGGACTATTCAACGGGAGCGAAGACGGACCTCACCCAAAAAAGAAAAACCGCAACCTTCCCCTCCCGCTCCCCAACGGCTTCGCGCCTTGTCGCGGCGGTCCGGTCCGCACAGGTCCCGTCCCGGGTGGACAGGAATCAGCGGCGACGGACGGTCGCATGGTCGCGGAGCCACTGGAGGTCCGGCCGGCTTCCCGTTCCGGGGAACCCGTTTGCGTGGCTGTTGTGATGGTCCGCGGTGGAGGCGGGGTTGTTGAACCGGGCGTCGATCCAGCGGTGCGACTCCACGTGTCCGTCCGCGAAGGAGAAATTGGAGGAACGCCCGTGGTAGTTGCCCGGAACGTGGTAGGCACCGGCCGCGGTCGTGCTCATCAGCACTCCGAAGAAGGGCCGGCAGACGCCACGCGGGTGGATCTCGCCGTGGACGAAGATCTCGGTCGGAGCGGTCACGTCCGAAGTCTTCCTGTAGACGACGTAGTTGACGTCGTCGCCGAGGTTTCCGGAGGCGTAGGGAGTCGCGTCGGACCAGCCGATCCAGGGATTCTGACCATAGCTGCGGGGATTGGTCTGGCGACGGCCGTTGACCATCTCGCTGAAGCGGTCGCCGGGGCACTTGAGGGAACCCTTCGCGGCCAGGAATGGCCCGAGCAGGGAAACCCGGGGATCCACCAGGCTGGCGGCCGTGGCATCCATCAGGTTGTTGCCGTCACGTCCCTCGACCCAGTACTTGGGCACGTAGTTCGCCGGCGGATTGGCAAGGTTGACCGCGGCGTCTCCCTGGCCGTTCGGCGGCCAGAAGTCCCGGAAGTCGGAGGCGTAGACCAACGACGCCGTCAACATCTGCTTCTCGTTGTTGACGCAGGAGATCGAGGTCGCCTTCTGCTTCGCCCGCCCGAGGGCCGGAAGCAACATCCCGGCAAGGATCGCGATGATGGCGATCACGACCAGGAGTTCGATCAGGGTGAACCCCTGCGATCGACGCGTCGGAGCCGGATGAACTGCGGTGGGAACCATTCCAACGACGCTACGGTTCAGGCACCCGACTTCAATTCGGAAAGCAGTTGTTCCAACTCGGCCTGGGGTCCCTCGTGATGCTGCGCCACGGCCAACTCCAGGGCTCGCTCGAACGCCACGACCGCCTCTGCGCCCCGACCTTCGGCGAGGTGGCATCGCCCCAGGAGGATCTGGACGACCATCCAGTCGGGACGGATTCCGATCGCCACCTCGAGGTGCTCCCGGGCTCCCGGAACGTCGCCGGCATCGTAAAGCGCCTTGCCGAGGGAGAATCGCGCCAACTCGTTCTGGGGATGCTGCAACACGAG
>CAIYXO010000614.1 GCA_903930165.1 uncultured Verrucomicrobiota bacterium
CCCACAAGAAGACCGACATCATCCCGGACCACATCGCGAGCATGGGGCATGCGGACGACTCCAGCGTCGCCCGGGCGGTGCTGATCCTCCATGAGAAGGCCTTCGCCCGCTACGCCGAGGCCATGGGCTTCGACTGGGACGTGGTCACCTCGAAGCCGTAAGGCCCTCCCCACGCCGTACGCCGTCGGCAGCCTCCGGACCGGAGGCCGGATCAATCCGGAACCAACCGGCTCGACGAGCCGCCAAACCGCCGGGGATCTGGAAGGGAGCCGACGGTCTCCCGTGGTGGAATCGCGCACCCAGCGGTGGTCGAATCATTGGCCGCCAAACCCGGCGCGTCCTTGGCGCCTATGCGGTTTTGCGTGAGCCCCGTCCCCGCTTCGATCTAGTCGTTCCGCCTCAGTCCACCCGGCAGCCCATCTTCAACAGCACGTTCGCCCAAAGCGCCTGGTCCCCGGTCTGCACCGTGAGGACGTGGTCGGGCGATTCGACGTGCTTGTAGAAGTCCCACTTGAGCACCGGCTCCAGCTCGGCCTTGCAGCCCGACTCCTTCAGCACCTGCCGGAACTCCTCCCAAACCGGCGGCTCCCCCATCGCCGCATACGAGTCGTCCGCAGGGATGCCCATCACGTTCACGTGGTCCACCGGCACCGCCGAAAGGATCGCCCGCAGCACATCCGAGACGCGGACCATCCCGGGGGAGAGGTTCAGGCAGACCACCTCGGCGTTCGGCCCCTTCTTGGTCGAGGCCGGATAGTTGCCGTCGGCGATGAGGATCGTGGAATGGTGTCCGGCGCGACCGAGGACCTCGTTGATCTTCGGATGGATGAGACGGTGCTTCAGCATGGGATTTCGGGTGAGTGTGTCCGGAGTCCCCGGAAGAGGTAAGCCCAGAAGGCAATCGCCTCGCGACAGAGGGAAGGAACCGGAAACAGCCGGGCCGCGATGCCGGGTCGGGCCGGCACGGTGGTCACCTGCATTCCCGCCTGCTGGAAGGCCAACCGGATCCGGGGGAGATGGTAGAACTCGCTGACCGCCACGACGCCCGCCATGGACGCATGACGGCACTTCACGAACTCGACCGTCTTCCGGGTGTTCCAACCCAGGGTGTCCACCTCGATGTCGTCGTCGGGCACGCCCAGGGACACCGCCATCCGGCGCATCGCCTCCGTCTCGTGCACGGCCCCGTCACCGGGTCCGCCCGAGAAAACGAGTTTGCGGATCCGCCCCTCCCGGTGAAGGACGCAGGCGGTCCGGACCCGGGCGGCCAAGGCCTCGCTCATCGTGCCGTCAGCATAAGTCCTGGCACCGAACACGACGCCCAACTCCGCCGGTCTCCGGTAGTCGGACCAACCCAGCGCGAAGCCTTGGACCACCGGGAAAACCAATGCCGCCCACAACGCGACTCCTCCGATCCAGGCCCAATCCCTTCGCCAGGAAACCTCTCCGGGCCCGCGCCGATCCGTGATGCGAAGAGCGCCCCAGGCGAACATCGCGGCCACAAGCAGCGAGACCGGCGGGAAATAGGAGAGGGAGACCTCGGAGCGCCCGGCCCGCATCACCGCCAACAGGTTGCAGGTCGCCACCAGGCACCCGAGCCACAGCAGGCCTCTCTCCCAG
>CAIYXO010000615.1 GCA_903930165.1 uncultured Verrucomicrobiota bacterium
CAATTCGGCGGGGGCGAAGATCCAGGCGGTCACCGCGGCGGACGTGAAGCGTGTGGTGGGGCTGTATTTCACCAAGGAGAACCGGGCAACAGCGGTTTATACCCGCAAGCCTGGAACCGGCTCCGACTCCGAGGACCCCGATTTCGTCGGACTGACGCCGGAGCAGAAGCCCGCGGCGCGACAGATCGCCTCGTCGATCCAGGCGATGAAGGACGTCGCGGCGTTGAAGGAGCAGGTCGCGAAGATGGAGGCCGCGCTGCAGTCGGCGGATCCCAAGCGCCAGCCGTTGCAGAAGTTCGTCCTCAAGAAGGTTCGGGACCGTCTCGCGGAGCTGGAGAAGCGCTAGTGGGCCACGCGGTGTCACCGTTTCGTTTCAAGACGGAAACCGTGGCGGCACGTTGGGGTGCCAGAAACAGGCTTCAAACCAGCTTCAACCATGCGTTTCCCGACCTTCGTTTCCCGAGTCGCCCTGCTGACGGCGACCGTCGCCCTTCCCGTGTTCGGCCAGCTGGCGGTGACCGAGGTCCATTCGGCCGCCTCCTTGGCGACGGCGCCGATCGTCCATGCCGACTGGTGGGAGTTGACCAACTACGGCGCGGAGTCGGTGGACCTGACCGGGTGGTTGTTCAACGACACGACCGGCGGGACGACCACCGGTGTGGTGACCCTGCCGTCGATGGTGATCGCGCCCGGTGAGTCGGTGATCTTCGCCGAAGGCCTTGATGACGCCGGCTTCCGCACCTGGTGGGGCGCGGCGGTGGCTGCGGGCGTCCAGATCAACTCCTACGCAGCGACGGGCATTGGCCTGAGCTCCTCGGGTGACGGCATCCGGCTCTGGCGCCCCGGCGCGGCTGCGGATGCGATCCCGGTGGTTTCTGTCGACTTCGGCGCCGCGGGGACCAACACGGCGTCCTTCGTTCCCGATCCGGTGACGGGCCAGCTTACGGGTCGGTCTGTGGCCGGGGTGGGTGGCGCGGCGTTGGCGGCCGACGGTCTGGACGCCGGATCGCCCGGGGTTTCCCCGGCGGCGATCCCGCTTTCGGTCCTTTCCTTGAGCACCAACCAGGTGGTGGATCCCGGAGCGACGGTCACCCTGCAGGTGCAGGCGGCCGGATTCCCCCGCCCGGCCTACCAGTGGTTCAAGGGCGATTCGCTGCTCAGCAACGCGACCGCGGCTAGTCTGACCCTCACCAACTTCACCGCCGCGATGGTCGGTGAGTACAGCGTCCGGCTCGACAACGGGCTAGGGAATCTGCGTAGCGCCGCGGTGCGGCTGTCCCTGGCCGAGGCTCCTGCGGCCCCCGTGTTCTCCTCGGGTTTGACCAACACGACCGTCTTCGCCGGGGCCACGGTGGAACTGGCCGTCGTCGCGACGGGCGTTCCCCAGCCCTCGTTCGCCTGGTACTTTGGCAGCCAGCCCTTGGCCAATGCCACGGGCTCCGTCCTTTCGCTGGGCGCCGTCACCACCAACCAGGCCGGGACCTACACCGTGGTCGCCTCGAACGCCTCGGGAGCGGTGACCAACAGCGCGGTGTTGACCGTGCTGGGCCGGCCGGACATCCGCTTCACCGAGGTCAGCAGCGCCCGCACGATCCTGGATCCGGGCTTCATCGACCGGAACGGCTTCGGGGCGGAGGACTGGTGGGAGTTGACGTCTTTCTCGCCCGTTCCGATTTCGCTGACCGGATGGCGGTTCGACGACAACAGCGCCAACTTGGGCGTGGCCATCACCATCACGAATGCCGGGCTGGTCATCCAGCCGGGAGAATCGATCGTCTTCGTCGAACGCCTGACTCCGGACCAGTTCCGTACCTGGTGGGGAACGAACGAGCTGCCGGCCGGGCTGAAAATCATCTCCTACACGGGCAGCGGCATCGGGCTCAGTTCGGCGGGTGACGGTCTTCGGCTCTGGAACGCCATCGCCACCGCCAACAGCGACACCATCGCCTCCGTGGACTTCCCGGCCGGTGAACCGGGTGTGAGCTTCAACTACGACCCCGACACCGGGATCTTCGGCGCCCTGAGCGTGGACGGTGTGAACGGCGTGTACCAGGCCCCTGGAACGCTGGCCGGCGTGACCGAACTGGGATCGCCTGGCCGGATCCGGGCCGGGAACGTGGTCCTTCCTCCCGCCGCGCCGGTGCTCTCCGTCGGTGCCAACGGCGGGGCCGCGACGATTTCCTTCATGGCCCAGGCCGGTCGGACCTACCGGCTGCAGCGCCGGCAGGAGTCGGATGGCTCCTGGGTGGCCCAAGGCGCATCTGTGCAACCTTCGACGGACGGACGGGCGGAGTTCCAGATCCAGATTCCCGCCGGGGCTTCCGTTGGCCTTTTCCGCGTCACCGCCGAATGAAGCGTGCGTCGAATCCCGGCAGGAGCCCCTCCGCCTTCACCCTCATCGAGTTGCTGGTGGTGATCGCGATCATCGCGATCCTCGCGGGGATGCTGCTACCCGCCCTCGGCAGGGCTAAGGGAAGCGCGCAGCGGATCGCCTGCCTGAACCAGCAGAAGCAGTGGGGCTTGGCCCTGCTGATGTATGCGGAGGACCATCTGGACCTGGTTCCGCGTGAGAAGCCGGTGGGCCAGGACCAGCTCACCTGGCCGCAGGCGATGAACACCAACAACGCCGAGCTCTGGTGCAACGTGTTGCCGCCGCGGATCGGCCTGCGTCCGGTGTCCGCCTACGCCACCAACGCCGCGGCGTTCTACGACAAGGCCTCGATGCTGACGTGCCCCTCGGGCCGGTTGCCGGCGCCGACCGTCCGGGTCACGGCCCCGTTCTTCTCGCTGGCGATGAACTCGAAACTGGTGCGCAACGATTTCAGGCCGCGCCTGGGAAGCGTGCAGCGTCCTTCGCAGACCGTCGCCTTCACGGAGGCGGGCCTGCCCGGCGAGGCGAAGTACCATCCGAACCAGGCCACCTACAACGGCCAGCCCCACGCCTTCGCCAACCGGTATTCGGCCCGCCATTCGCAGAGCGGCAACCTCACCTTCGTGGACGGACATTCCGAGAACCTCCGGGGCAACCTCGTGATCGACACCGTCGTCGGAAGTCCGACCCTGGGGAAGGCGTTCGTGCCGCAGTCGCGGGTGGTCTGGACCGTGGATCCCGAGGAAGATCCGAACTGAGCCGGACCTTTCCGATCGGGGATGAGGAAGGGGACTCACGCCAATACGCAAAGGCGCCAACAGGGCGCAGGAGCCGGGATCGAAACGGCTTCCACCGTTGGTTGCGACTTTGCCGGCGAAGACAGCCGCTTCGCCCACGGTCCGTCGCGGTCTTGCGGCTTTGCGTCCGAGTCTGGATTCCCCGGTTCCCCCCTTGAATGGCGGCGGATCGTCTTCCGAATCCAAACCATTCTCCGGGCGCGACTTCCCTCGAGGTGTGGTCCACACTGCGCCTGAAGCGACCGTTCCGCCGCGACGCGCTTCGACCGAATGGAAAGTCCCGCTCCGTCCGATCTGCTCCAGCCGCTGGGCAACCTCTATCGCCCGGCCGGACTGTCGTTGCCGGCCACCGAGATCCTCGACGGCGTGGAGATTCCGGAGCCCTACCGGACGCTTCTGGTCCACACGCGGGACATGACCCGCACGCTGGAGTCCCATCATGCCGGGACGATCCATCTGCGGTTGCTCTCCACGTCTCTCGAAGGGAACCGCTATCACCGGACGGTAGCCCTGCAATTGGACGGCAGCGGACGGCCGGTCGAGTTCGGGGCCACAGAGGCGTTCCTGGACCGGATTCCCGAACCGTGGCGCGGACAGATCGTGGAGGGGCGTCGGCCTTTGGGTGGGATCCTGAACGCCAGCGGCATTCCCTATCAGAGCCGCCCTTCGGCCTATTTCCGGACCCGTGGCGACGCCTTCATCCGCTCCGCATTGGGAATCGGCGACGAAGCCTGGCTGTTCGGTCGTCGGAACACGCTCTCCGACGCGGAGGGGAATCCCCTGGCCGAGATCGTGGAGATCCTTCCGCCCTGAGTCGGAGCCGCTCCACCGGAGCGAAGTCCGACTTCACGCAAGGACGCCACCGGGCGGGCTTCGGGCATCAGCGGGCGATACGGCCGAGCATGTTGGTCTTCATCACCATCCACAGGACGCCGAGCGCAAGGACGAGCACGATTCCGAAAAGCAGGAAGGCCACCGCCCTGAAGGTCTTCACCTTGCGCTGAAACTCCTCGGCTTCGCGTTCCCGTTCCGCCTGCCACAGGGCCATCTGTTCCTGGACGACGGCATTGGCCTTGGAAGGGTCGACCAGGAGGACGAACCGCCAGCCCGACCCGTCCCCGAGGAACGTGGCCCGGACCGCCGCGAGATCGTGGGTCGACGGCGCGGCGAATCCGCTGGCGGTCCAGAAGGGATCGTCCTCCTGGGTCCAGACCCGATGGACGCCGAGGTTTCGGGCCACGATCTGGATGCGTCGCCACAGCGAGGCGCGCGCCTCGTCGGCTTCGACATCCGCGCGGAGCGCCTCGGTGTGGAGGAGGGCTTCGGTGCCTTCGACGAGCAGTCCAACCGCCCCGGCTGCATTCCCCTCGGAATCCTCCACCAGCTGGAATTCGGTGATGAACTTCTCCAGTTCCTCCCACGGGAGGCCCGCGGCCTGCCAGAGTCCCTGGAGGGCCGGAATGTCCTCGACGGTGGCGCGACGCGCGGTGAGAGCGGGGGATTCCACGATGGGGAAGTTGGCCCTGGGACGTCGTCCGGGCAACCCCGGGATGGAGCCGGTGGCGGGGTCAGTTCAGCACGATGCCGAGGCGGAGGTAGGTCGGCACGTCGAGGTCGACGCCCTTGTGACGGTTGCGCTCGGTGTTGTCGAAGCGGCCACGCGGGGCTATGTCGAAGTTCATCACCATCTGGGAATCGGGCTTCCGGCGTCCGGTGCGGCCCTTCTGCGCCTTCAACACCCGTTGGCGTTGCTCGGCGTTGAGTTCCGGTGCGGGAGGGAGAAGGCGGCTGGGCGCCGATTCGGCTGGATCGGGGCTGCCGGGAAAATCCTCGCCGGCGAATGAAGGAACTCCGGTGGCGGGGCTTTCCTGGGACCCGGACCTGCCCGCGGCGACGCTCGGCGACTCCCGATGTGTCGGGCCCACGGCGGTGCCGGGTTTGACCGCGATCAAGGTGACATGGAGCCGGCCGGTGAGGGAGGGATCGATGGTGGCGCCGACGATGAAGGAGGCCTGGGGACAGCCCTGTTGCAACGACTCGAGCAGCCGTTCGACCTCGCCGATCTGGAGGTCGTCGCCGCCGGAGACGCTGACCAGCACCTCGCCGGCGGCGCCGAGGGCGGCTCCGGTGTCGAGGAACGGGTGGGTGAGGAGTTGCTCGACGGCCGCGTGGGCGCGGTTGCCGCCGGTGGCTTCCACCGCGGCGAAGGCGCTTTCGGCGTGACGTCCGCGGAGCAGCCGCTCGACATGGCTGAACTCGAGGGGGATCAGGCCCGGGGCCCCAAAGAGGCGCCAGAGCCCGCAGAGCGTCTGGGCCAGGAGGTCGTTGGCGAAACGGTACAGCTCGTGGGGATGGGTCTTGTCGTCGTGCATCCGACGAACCCGCTGGTTGGAGACCGTGAGCACGGCGTCCGCGGCGGACTTGAGCCGGTCGACCGCCTCGAGGGCGTAGGCGACGCGCCGCCGTTCGAACTCGAACGGCGTGGTCGCGATGGCGAGGACGAGGGCGTTGGACTCCCTGACGGCTCGGGCCACCACCGGCGCGGCGCCGGAACCGGTGCCGCCGCCGAGGCCGGCCACGACGAAGACGATGCGTGCGCCGGCGGCGAAGGTCCGGATCGCCGGGAGATCCTCCTCGGCGCTTTGGCGGCCGAGGTCCGGGTCGCCTCCGGCGCCGAGGCCGTGGTTCACCGACTGGCCAAGCAGGATCCGACGGGGAAGCGGTGACGAACGGAGCGCCTCCGGGCTGGTGTCGGCATGGGCGCATTCGATGCCCGCGGGCACCGCGCGCCGGAGGACCTCGAGGATCTGGGCTCCCGCGTGACCGACCGCGATGAAGCGGATGGGTGCGATGGGGTCGTTCTCGTTGGGGTTCATGGCGGGCCTTTCAGCGGAAGAACGGGAACACGTCGCGGAGGTTGAAGCGCGGACGGGGACGTCCCCGCAGCCGCATGCCGCCATAGCGTGCGATGCCGATGGCGGTGGAGAACTCCGGGTGGGAAAGGGTCGTGGAGTTCCCCGTGATGTTCCGGCAGGTGGCCAGCGTCACCGGCAGGTGGAAAACCCGTTGGGCGAGGACGTCGATGCCCGGGATGTGGGCGCCGCCGCCGCAGAGGAAGACGCCTGCACGGGCCTCGTCGAGGAAGCAGCCTTCGGAGCAGCGTTCGGCGATCAGTTCGAAGATCTCCTGGATCCGCACGGACATGATCCTGCGGAGGTGTTCCACGCTCACCTCGCGGGACTTGATGCCGTGGTCGTCCTCGCCGATCGGGATGCGTCGGCCGTGGCAGGAGGGATCGACCACGGCGCTGCCGCACTTGATCTTCAGGCCTTCGGCCACCCCGAGGTTCAGCTTCAGGCCGATGGCGATGTCGTTGCTGATGTGGTCGCCGCCGATCGCGAAGACGCCGGACTGCCGGATCCCCTGACCCTGCTGGAAGACGAACTCGGTGGTGCCGCCGCCGATGTCGATGACCAGCGCGCCGTTCTCCTTGTCCTCAGGGGTCAGCACCGCCTGGGCGTCGGCGAGTCCGTTGAAGACCGTGTGGTTGACCTCGATGGAGAGGGCCCGGACCAGGTTGACCGGATTCTGGATGCGGACGGCGCTGCCGTGGATGACGTGGACATGGGCCTCGACCTTGTGGCCGACCATGCCGACGGGGTCGTCCACGACCTCCTCGCCGTCGATGCAGACGCGCTGCCGGATGGTGTGGAGGACCGTGTGTTCGGCGGGAAGGGTGATCGCCTTGGCGTTGGCGGCGGCGTCGGCGATGTCCTGGGGCGTGACCAACCGGTCGTCGGAAGCCACTGGGTGCATGCCGACGTTGTTGAAGCCCTCGACATGGCGTCCCGTGACGCCGAGGAAGAGGTTGCCGATGGTGACCCCTGCCTGTTCCTCGGCGTTGGCGAGGGCGGTCCGCACGTCCTCCTGGGCCTTTGCGGGATCGACGATCTCCCCCTTGCGCACGCCGCGTGAGCGCGCCTGGCCGATGCCGAGCAGGGTGAATTCGCCGCGGTCGTTCTCCTCGCCGACGGCGGCGCAGATCTTGGAGGTGCCGATCTCCAGGCCGACAAGCAGTGGGGCTTCGCTAAACATGGGTTCGTCTGGGGATGCGCTTCAGCCGGGGCCGGTTTTGCGGGGTGGCCGGGGTGGTCGCGGGTTGTTCGGTGGAGGATTCCAGCCAACGGATCGGGGCGTTCTGGGACACGCTCAGGTCGAGGGAACGGATGACACGCCTTTCGCCGGTGGCGGCGAGGGTGGCGCGCAGGTCGCTCCAGCGGCGGAGTTGCAGCTCGAAGGAGGTGGGCTCGCCTCCGAAGCGGACCGTGGCGCCGTCGAGCGTGGTGACGTCCAGCAGACCGGGAACGCCCACGGAGACGGAGGCGATGTCGGGAAGGGCGCCTTCGGGGCGCTGGGAATGTTCCCGGAGGAAACGGAGCGCGGCGAGGGTGTCGGCATCGGCTTCTGGCGATACCGGGCCTCGGCCGGTGATCCGGGGCAGGGCCGCCTCCGCGGCGACCGCCGTCGCCGGTGCGGTCCCGGGGGAGAGTGGCATGATCACGTGGCCGGTCTCGTCGAGGAGGTACCGGGCCCTGATGCCGCTGCCGGCGAGGGGCTCGACCGCGGCGACCGGCAGGCGTTCCCGAATCTGGATCGAGAGCGTCCCGGGGAACTCGACGACGATCCTGGCCGCCGCAACGCGGGGATGGAGTTGGAGCCGATCCCGCAGCTTGGGAAGATCCACGGAAAGGATGTTCCGGCCCAGCCGGATGCCGGCGAGTCGGCGGACCTCGTCCGGGGCGAGCACGCCGTCGACCTCGACGACAATCTCGCGGATGGCGAGAGAAGGGATCTGATAGACCCAGCGGTCCCGGACCCACCAGGCGCCCGCGCCGAGGGCCGCCGCGAACACCGCGAGCAGGGCGGTACGGATGAGGACCCGGACCCACCAGGGACGGCGGGAATCCGCGGCGTCGGCCTTCAGGCGGGCCATCAGTGTCTGTCCGGTCGGACGGTTGCGGCGGTTGGAATGGGTGGACTGGAACATCGAGGGATCAGGTCCGTGGACTCCTGCGCAAGAGGGCGAGGGCGACCATGCGGTCGCACAGTTCCGGGAAACCGATGCCGGCTGCGGCCGCGGCCTTGGGAAGCAGGCTGGTCTCGGTCATCCCGGGCAGGGTGTTCACCTCCAGGACCACGGGATCCCCCTGTCCGGAAACCATGACGTCGACCCGGGCGTAGTCGCGTCCGCCGATCGCGTGGAAGGCGCCGAGCGCGGCTTCCTGGATGCGGGCGGTGGTCGGCTCGTCGAACGGCGCGGGACAAAGGTATTCGGTGCGGCCCGCGGTGTACTTGCTCGAGTAGTCGTAGGATCCCGACTTGGGGCGGACCTCGACGACGGGAAGCGCACGTCCCTCGAGGATGCCGACGGTGGTCTCGCGGCCGAGAACGCGCTGTTCCATCACGACTTCGCCACCGTGCCGGAGGGACTCCGCGAGCGCCGCCGGGAACGCCTCGGCGGAATCGACGAACTGGAGACCGACCGAGGAGCCCTGTCGGGTGGGTTTGATCACCACCGGCGCGGACCAGCCGGCAGGCCATGGATCCCGGGAGTCGTTGAACACCACGAACGGTGCCGTGGGAATCCCGGCACGGATGCAGCGCCGTTTGGTGATGACCTTGTCGAAGGCGTAGAGGGAAGCGGACACCCCGCATCCGGTGTAGGGGACCCCGAGTTCCTCCAGTTCCGACTGTACGGTGCCGTCCTCGCCATAGGTGCCGTGGAGGGCGAGGAAGACCGCTTCGGTGCCCGCCGGGATCCGCAGGTCGCCGGGAACCGGGTCGATCTCCTCGACGGAGTGGCCCAGGGAGCGCAATGCCGCGGCGACGGCGGCGCCGGAACGCAGGGAGACCTCGCGTTCGGCCGAGGGCCCGCCGAGCAGCACGACGATGTTCCTGTTCCCTGTCACGCGTCCTCCCCCAGGATTTCCACCTCGGTCTCCAGTTCGAGTCCGCGGGCGTCGCGGGCACGGGTGCGGACCACCTCGATCAGCGTGAGGACGTCCTTGGCCGTGGCGCCTCCGAGGTTCACGAAGAAGTTGGCGTGGACCGGACTCACCATGGCGTCGCCGATGCGGGTGCCCTTGAGGCCGAGTTCGTCGATGAGGCGACCGGCTGGAACGGCGGGAAGCGGGTTCTTGAACGTGCAGCCGGCGCTGGGCTCGCTGGGCTGGCTTTCCCAGCGCTTGCGTGAGAATTGGTCCATGCGCGTCCGGATGGTCTCGGCATCGGCCGGCGTGGCCTTCAGCACCGCGCCGAGGGCGATGTGGGTCCGGAGCAGCGGGCAAGCACGGTACTCGACCGGGATCTCGGAGGCCGGCCTTTCGGAGACCGTGCCGGAGCGGCTCATGTAGCGCAGCGATTCGACGGCGTCGAAGGTCCAGGCACCCATCGCGCCAGCATTCATCCTCAGCGCGCCGCCGAGGGCTCCGGGAATGCCCTCGAAGAACTCGAGTCCGGTGAGGCCGGCGCGGCGGGCCTCGTGGGCAATGGACTTCAGGCGGGCTCCGGCTCCGGCGGTGATGCGGTCGCCGTGGACCTCAACCCGGGAGAAATGGGCATGGCCCAACGAGACCACGACGCCCCGGACGCCTCCGTCCCGGATGAGCAGGTTCGAACCGCGGCCTATGACCGTGACGGGCAGTCCACGGAGCCGCGCGGTTTCCAGCACCAGGGCGAGTCCGGCATCGCTTCCGGGTTCGACGAGCAGGTCGGCGGGACCGCCGACCCGGAGGGTGGTGCGTTTCGCGAGCGGTTCGTCGCGTCGGATCAGGGTGTCCGGCGGAAGGAGGATCTGGAGGTCGCGGAAGAGGTTGGAGACCGCCTCGGCGTGGAGGGCGGCCGCCTCGTCGCCCGGGTCCAGGGCCTCGGTGGAAAGTCGCAGGGGAGTGCTCATGGGGTCTCCTTGGCGGGAATCAGGACGGCGGCGGCGTCCCGGCGTCCCGCCATCGCGGATTTCCGGGGTGTCGCCACGGCCCGGCGGGCCGCTTGGGTGAACGGTTCCCGGAGCTGGGACAGGATGGCCTCGGCGATGCCCGCGGCCGCGCCGGGGCGGTCCATCCGCTCGAGCCCCATCTGGATCCCGCCGCGATGGGATCCTCCGGGCAGGATCGAGACGACAGCCTCGACGAGTTCGGTGGCGGTCGCGGATTCCTGTTCGAGACGGATCGCTGCGCCGGCCCGGGCGAAGGAGTCGGCGTTGTGGGCCTGGTGGTTGTCGGCAGCCGTGGGAAGCGGAACCAGCACCGCGGGAAGCCGCAGGGCGGCCAATTCCGCCATCGAGGAGGCTCCGGCCCGGCTCACCACGGCATCCGCGGCCGCGAGCGCCAGATGCATCTCCGCGAGGAAGGGAAGGACCACGGATCGCCGACCGAAGGGCAGGTGGGCGGACCGGACCGCATCGAGGTCGGGCGTGCCGGAAAGGTGGATGAACTGGAGATCCGGCACGGCGAGGGCCAACGCGGGCAGGGCTGCCGAGACGAGGCGGTTCAGTCCCCGGGCGCCTTGGCTGCCGCCGGTGACCAGCAGCACCGGGCGATGCGGATCGAGGCCCAGCGCCGCACGGGCCGCGGCCGGATCGCGGTGGTTCCGAAGTTGGGCGATGG
>CAIYXO010000616.1 GCA_903930165.1 uncultured Verrucomicrobiota bacterium
CAGGCGGTCGTCGAGAAGGCCATCGCCGACCACGGCGCCCAGCCGTGGTTCAGCTACATCTTCCGCGAGCGCGCCTCCCGCTGGGACGTCGTGAAGCCCTGCCAGTGGATCGCCCGCAACGTCGAACCGCACCAACCGGTCCTCTCCATCGGAACCGGCGTCGGCATGAACCTCTTCTGGCTCGCCGAACGCGGCTTCACCCGGCTCCACGGCACCGACATCGATCCCAAGGCCATCGCCGCGGGTCAACAGATCGCGGCGCAGACGGGTCTTCCGGTTTCGCTCGAGGTCGACGACGCCCTCAACCCGCGGCTCCTCGGCTCCGGACGCTTCGCCGTGATCGAGGCTCTCAACTGGTGCCACCTGCTCGAGGGCTTCTCGCTCGACCACCTGCTCGCGACCTACCGCCCCCACCTGGCCGCGGACGGCGTGTTCATCCTGGACATCGTCGATTCCGCGTACGACAGCGTCCCCGGAAACCGGTTCCACACCGCGGACCGCAACAAGCCGGAGTCCGAACGGCGTCCGAGCGAGTACCGCAGCCGGTTCTCCGAGGCGGAGGTCCGCGCGGCCTTCGAACGGGCCGGCCTGCGCCTGGAGGAGATCCAGGAGGAAGCCCAGGTGATCCCGAAGCGGGTCTACGTGGCGCGATGCCTCCCCGTCTCAGGCAGCGGAACGACACCGTCGTTCTCCGCCGCGACGCGCCGGCTGCCTTCCGGCCGCAAGCCGCGGGTCATGCTCATGGCGGACGTCCCGAAGTGGATCTTCGCCCGTCATTGCCAGGTCCTGAAGGAACGCCTCGGACACGAGTTCGAGTTCGACCTCAAGTTCCACGGGCAGCCGTACAACGAGGCGGACTACGACCTGCTCTATCCCCTGGAGTGGAACCTGATCGCGCCGGCCCTGATCCGGACGCCGTCGAAGTACATCACCGGCATCCGATCGGTCTGCTCCTGGGCCGACCAGGACTTCCTCAACCTCACGGAGTTGCTGAACACGAAGTTCCAGCGCATCCACTGCGTCTCCGACCGCCTCACGCGGCTGTTCCAGCCGTTCGTGCCGAACACCCACTACGTCACCCACGGCACCGACACCGAGTTCTTCCGTCCCTCGACCCAGGCCGACATCTCGGGACACGGGCGCCTCCGCATCGGATGGGCCGGAAACCGCGCCAACAAGGCCAAGGGCTTCGAGGCCCTGATCCAGCCCCTGACCCGGCTTCCCGGTGTCGAGCTGGTCTTCTGCGGCTACTCCGACAAGAACCTCGACCTCGAGGGCATGCGGAAGTTCTACGACTCGATCGACTGCTACGTCTGCTCGTCGGCGGTCCACCAGGAGGGCAACAACAACTCCCTGATGGAGGCCGCCGCGATGGAGCGCGCGATCATCACCACGGACAACGGCACCGTGCCCGAGTACCTGGTCGACGGTCGGAACGCCAAGCTCGTCGAGTACCTGCTGCCTTCGTTCCTCAACGCCGTCTGCGAGCTGCGCGACAACCCGGAGCTGCGCGTCCGGCTCGGACGCGAGGCACGCCGCTCCGTGGTCCGCCACTTCGACTGGGCCGCGATGGCCGAGCGCTACTCGGACCTCTTCTGGACGGCCCTGGACGGAGCCGCTTCCTGGAAACCCCAGGCCGGCGTCGGCGCCTCCGTGGTCGCCCCGAGGAAGCCCGCTTCCAGATCGGGAACCGATTCCATGGCGAAGACGGCGGTTGCGGCCCCGACCTCGCACGCCGCCACGGCACCGACGAAGCCACCTGCGACCCAGGTTCCCGAACTTTTCAATCGTCGGCCGGTGGAGACGGAGACCGAGGACCCGTTGGTCCGCGCCGAGGCCGCGGCCCGCGCCGCGCTGGAGGTGCAACCGGACGGCCTCGAGGCCCTTGGCCTGCTGGCCCAGATCCTGTTCCGTCGCTCGCAGTGGCTGGAGTGCGCCCGCACCTGCGAACGCCTTCTCCAGAAGACCCCGGAGAACAACGACATCCTCGTGGTCCTCGCCGAATGCATGGTCCAACTCGAGGACACCAAGACCGCCCTCGACATCTTCCTCGAGCTCCGTCGAAGGATGCCCTCCGACGAGGCCATCGCCCGTCGCGTCGCCGAACTCACCCCGACGCCGGCGGGACCCGCGCTGCTTCCCGCGCAGGAAGAGGCGATCGCCGCCGGACTGAAGGCCCTCGAGAGCGATGACTTCAGCGCGGCCCTCGCCCACTATCAGCGCGCCCAGGCCTCCGGCCCGTCCCATCCCGACCTCGACTCCATCGTGAACCAGCTCCAGGACGCCCTCGGGATCGCGCATGCGACGCCGGTAGACTCCGGCACTCCCCGGCCCACGCCCGCCCCGCTCCCGGACGTTTCCACGGCTTCGCCCCGTGAGCGCCGGCCCGGCTGGTCGTTCCTCATCATCACCAACGGCAAGCGCCCGGCCAAACTGCTCCGCGAGATCGAATCGATCCGCGCCCTCGGCATCCCGGAGTGCGAGATCCTCGTCGGCGGCGAGCCGCCCGCGGACCTTCCGGAAGACGTCGGCACGGCCCCCGCCGTCGACGCCGCCCGCAACGGCCGGCTCGGCGAGATGCGCAACGTGCTCACCGCCGCGGCGAAGCACGACCACCTCGTCGTGGTCGACGACGACTTCATCTTCCACGACGACTTCCACTCCGGCCTGCAGCGCTTCGGCGACGACTGGGAAGTGCTCGCGGTCCGTATCCTCAACCCCGACGGAACCCGATTCTGGGACTGGGCCACCCATGGCGGCCCCCGCGGACATGCGCTGCTCGGCTACGACGAGGACGACGACCACGTGTACGTCACCGGCGGACTGATCCTGCTCAAGGCGGCGGTGGCCGACCGGGTCAAGTGGGACGACGGCCGCGGCTTCTACCAGGGCGAGGATGTCGACTTCGCCGCGCGCCTCCGCGCCGCAGGCTATCGTCCGAGGTTCAACCGCCACAGCACCACCACCCACGACGACGGCCGCTACACGCTGGTCCGGACGGCCGTGGGCCTGCAGATCCGTAGGCGCGATACCGAGCTGGGACTTCCGGTCCGCTGGGCCGCCCCGGTCTTCAATCCGTCCGGCTACGCCAGCGAGGCCATCAACTTCGTCCTGCCCCTGGAGAAGCGCCTGGATCTCGGGATCAAGCACCACACGGTGGTGCGTTCCGAGAAGTTCATCGCGGGCCTCCCGCCCGCCGAACGCGAGGCCCTGTTCCGGATGCACGACCGCTTCGACGGCCTGCGCGAGGGCGTGGTGATCTCCCACAACCCGGCCGGCGGTTTCGTCCGGCTGCCCGACGCCCTCTGCAGCATCGGCCGGACGATGTTCGAGACCGACCGCATCGCCCCCGAGTGGGTGGCCGCCTGCAACCGCATGGACGAGGTCTGGGTCCCGTCGCAGTTCAACGTGGAGACCTTCGCCAACAGCGGCGTCGATCGTTCCAAGCTGGTCGTCGTCCCGGGCGCCGTCGATTCGGCCTTCTTCGATCCGGCCCTGCACGCCGCCTATCCGCTGCCGAAGCCGGCCGGATACAACTTCCTCTCCATCTTCGAGTGGTCCTCGCGCAAGGGCTGGGACGTGATGCTCGCCGCCTACCTGCGCGAGTTCTCGGCGTCCGACGACGTCTGCCTCTGGCTCCGCACCTACCTGTTCTCGAAGCCCGACGGCGATCCCGCCGAGGCGATCTGGAAGCGGATCCGGAACTTCGCCTCCACGCTCGGACTCGGCGACAAGGACCTGCCACGCATCGAACTGATCGCGGAACAGGTCCCGAACGAGCAGCTGCCCTCGCTCTATCTCGCCTGCGACTGCTACCTCGCCCCGAGCCGCGGCGAGGGCTGGGGACGTCCGCAGCACGAGGCCATGCTGATGGAACGTCCGGTCATCGCGACCAACTGGAGCGCGAACACCGAGTTCATGTCCGACGAGACCGGCTACCTGCTGGACTACGAGATCGTCGAG
>CAIYXO010000617.1 GCA_903930165.1 uncultured Verrucomicrobiota bacterium
ATCCAGGCGCCGGACGGGGCGAGGCCGCTGTACGTCCCGACCTTTGAGCAGGGCGTGCCGGCGCAGGAGTCGGCCGCCGAACTCGCGCGTCGCGGGATCGAAGCCGCCTCCGCCGCCCGTTGGGTGCGGGGCGACCAGGTCTACAGCGAGGGCTGGGCCTTCGGGCGGTTGCGCTGGATTCCGGCGGCGCAGATCCCGGCCGCCTACGGGGACGGACGCCTGCTTCCGGGGGACGTCCTCCTCACCGACGCGGTTCCGGCCGAGGTTCCGTTCGTCGCCGGCATCGTGACCCTCACCCCGGCGACGCCCAACTCGCACGTGGCGCTGTTGGCCCGCTCGTACGGGGTTCCCTTTGGCTATCCGGCTTCCGCTGCGGTGCGGGACGTGCTGCGCGGATGGGACGGAAGGGAGGTGGCGGTGCGGGCCGGAACCTCCGGATTCGAGGTGGTGCCGATCGATCCTCCGGGCTCGCTGCCCGACTCCGTGAGGCAGGAGCTGCTGGCGTTGAAGCGTCCGGCGCCCCTCGACATCGCGCCGGTGACCCGCATGGGCGTGTACGCCACCAATGTGACCGCCCTGACGCCGGCCCACGTTCGGAACGTCGGCGGCAAGGCGGCGAACTACGGCATCCTCCGGCGCACGCTTCCGACGAACTCCCCGCCGGCGATCGTCCTGACGCTCGACCTCTGGGAGGACTTCCTCGCACAGCCGCTTCCGAACGGCCGGACTCTCCGTGAGGAAGTCGGGAACCGCCTGGGAGGATTCGGCTACCCGGCCGACATGGTGCGGTTGCGTCCGGCGTTGGAGCAGGTCCGCGAATTGTTCCGGCGTGGCACGCGCTTCAGTCCGGCGCAGCAGGCGACGCTGGTGGCGCACCTCCAGGCGAGCGGGCTTCCTTTGGACCGGAAGCTGCGTTTCCGCAGTTCGACCAACATGGAGGACACCGACCAGTTCTCCGGGGCCGGACTCTACGACAGCTACAGCGGATGCCTGACCGACGACCTCGACGGCGCCGGCGTCGGGCCCAGCGCCTGCGATCCCGCGGAGACGGAGGAGCGGGGCGTCTTCCGGGCCATCCAGCGGGTCTACGCGAGCTTCTACAACGAGAACGCCTTCCTCGAACGCCGGAGGTTCGGGGTGGACGAGTCCAAGGTCGGCATGGCGGTGCTCGTGGCGGAGTCGTTTCCCGACCCGGACGAGCTGGCCAACGGCGTGGCGACGATGGAGTGGTCCAACGCCTTCGGGTTCGTCACGGGGGACATCGACATGGTCCTCCAGCCCGGCGCCGCGCCGGTGACCAATCCGGACGGCGCCGCGAGGCCGGAGCGTGTCCGCGGCTTCTTCTCCGGCGGGAATCCGTTCCTCGAACATGTCGAAGGATCGGGCCTCCTGCCGCTCGGGGCGCGCGTGTTGCGGTGGGAATCCGAGTACCGCGAGTTCGCCTCGATGTTCCTCCGGGTCGCCACCGCGTACCGGACGCAGTCCGGCAAGCCGTCCTTCACCCTCGACTTCGAGTTCAAGAAGTCCGCGTCGCGCGGACTCCAGGTCAAACAGGTCCGCGAGGTGCCGCGCCCTCCCGCCGCCGCGCCCATCGCCCCGTTTCTCATCCCGCAGCCGGCCGACTTCGAGGTCGAACAGGGCGAGTTCGGCAATCCCATGGCCATCCACCGCCTCAAGTCCCGTTGGCGCCTCGACCACCGTGCTGTCCGGGTCGCCGCCTCGAATCTCGTTGAGACGCCCCACCGCGGCATGGCGGTGTCCGTGTCCACCGACGGTGGACGGCTCTCGCTGCAGGACGGACCGGCCGGTTGGCCGGGGGCGTCCTATCGATTGGAAACCGAGGACGTCGTGGACGCCTTCGACGCCGCGCCGGGACTCCGCCTGAGCCTGCACACGACACTCCCGAGGGCCGTGGCATCCCGGACGGCGCCGCTCCTCGTGCCGTCGGACCTGTGGCGGACGCTCTATGCGCGCCATGCCACACCGAAGCCCGAGGTGGAGTGGG
>CAIYXO010000618.1 GCA_903930165.1 uncultured Verrucomicrobiota bacterium
CCGATCTCCCTGGGACTGAGACTCCGCGACAACCGTGGCGCGCCTTCCGATTGGACGATCGGGGTCACTTTCTCCCTGAAGGCCTTTCCACGGTTCGGGCTGGGGGAGGACCGGAGCAATCCGAACCTTCTCTTGGGAATGTAGTCCTGGCGGGTTCCAACATCCGAAGACCGCTTTTTCCACCTCGAGGAAGTGAATATAACTATTATTGTGCGACATTCATGGTCGCTCTTGAGAACCGGGTGAACCAATCGGTCTGCTGCGTACAAGAGCCTCGGTTTCAGTCGCTTCCGAGGTTTCGATGGGCTTCGACGGCGCGGATCCCATGTCGCCGTCGTTGACTCCGGCGTGAGTTCTTCAGCCGCTGCGCTTCAAGGAATCCTCAGCAACTCCGCCTGGGTCCAGGAATCCTCGCGCTTGGACTCCTTGCCGCGGATCGCTTGGACCGTTTCCGGTTTGACCGGGGCCGAGCCGTGTCCCCATTCCCGTCGGATGTAGGTCAGGACGTCCGCGATCTGCTGGTCGTCGAGCGCCTCGGCCAGGGCCGGCATGTTCAATTCGTACTTCACGCCCTTCACCATGATGGCGTCGCGAACGCCATGGAGGACGATCCGGACGAGGCGCTGCTCGGAACCCAGCGACCACTCGGAATCGACGAGCGGAGGCGCCAAGCCTTCCTGACCCCGGCCGTGAGGTTGGTGGCAGGCGCCGCAGAGCGTCGGATAGATCTCCTTGCCGCGGTTGAAACTCTCGAGTTCCCCACCGGCGAGCGGCTGGACGGCGGCGATGGCCACCTCATCGGACGACACGGCCTTACCCGGCCAGGTGAAGAGCTTGCCCAGGCGCGCCACACGCTGGGTGACGGCCGGGTCGTCGAAACGGCCCAGGTCCTTCATCGCGGTCGGCTCCGAGGCCAGCGCCAGCGGCCGGAACCGGGCGGCCGCACCCTTCGCGTCCGGAACCATTCCGAGGAATCCGTCCAGGATCGCGAGCATCTGCCAATCCACCGAGACCCGCCTTCCTGCAAGCTTCAGGGCAGCGGCGATCGACTCGGCGTCGCCGGAGTTGGCGATGCAACGGACAAGCCCGGAGACCAGCGGGGCATGGTCCTTCCGCGAAGCCCCACAAAGCGGGTCGGAGACCAGCAGTTGAAGGAAGGGCAGTTCCCTGCCCTTCAGACCGCTGATCGCGGCATCAAAGCGAAGTCGGGAAGGCGCGCCATTCATCAGCAGGACCTTCATCACCGCCTCCGCGGGTTCTCCGCCGACATCACCCAAGGTCAGGAGGAACTGGCCATGAGAAGCCTCCCGGACGAAGCCGGCCCGATGGAGCAATGTGTCGGTCGCCGACTTCCGTTCGTCGCCGGCGGGCAGCGAGCCGTACACCCGCAAAGCGGCGGTGCGGACGCGGGTGTCGGGATCCTCCAACGCGCGGGCGAAGTGGGTCGCCCTCAACGCACCCAGTCCCTCAAGAGTCCACAGCGCATGCAGACGGCCGAGAGCGGAAGCGCTCGCGGACCCCAGCACGCCGGCCATCGCGACATCGGTGCCCGGCTCCCGCCTTTCGACGAGCAACCGCTGGGCGGTGTCCCGCCAGAAACCGTTCGGACTCGAGAGGCGGGACTGGAGCTCGGCCAGCCCGGGACGCGGCGAGACCGTGTCCCGCCGGGCGGGTTTTCGGCCGGAATGTACGATGCGGTAGATGCGGCCCAGGTCCGCCGGCGTCTGGAGTTGCCGCGACTCGATCTGCTTCCTCAGGTAGCTGGTCAGGTAGATGCGATGCTGGATCAAACCCCGGGCCATGTCGGCGATGTACAGGGTTCCGTCGGGGCCGTTCTGCAGGGCCACCGGTCGGAAACGCTCGTCGGTGGAAACCAGGAACTCCGATTCCGGATGCGCGTTGGTCGCCTTGAGAATGCCGTCCTCGTCGACGATGCGGTTCCGTCGGATCAGGTTTGCGCTCGGCTCGCACAGGAACACGTCTCCGACGAACTCCGCCGGGAACTGGTCTCCACGATAGACCAGCGGACTGCAGGCGGCCGTGAACTGGGCGAGGCGCCCATCGCTTTTCAAGGTGTTCGGCTGATACCCCCGATTGACTCCGGGAGTGACCCGGCCTGGCCAGACCTTTTGGCTGTCGGCCAACTGCGCATTGATCCCAAACGGCGTCTTGAGGTTGGGGTTCCGGATCAACTGGGCCGCCGGCAGCAGGTCCGCGCGGATCTGGTCGGAGTTGGAGTTGAAGTAGAGCCGACCGTCGTCGTCCTGGCTGATTCCCCACTGGCCCCGGAACGGCGTCTCCGCGCGGATCCAGTTGGTCGGACTTCCTCCCAGGTGCCGGTACCTCAGCGTGTGGTTTGCGGAATAGACCCAGTTGTCCAAGGCCCTCAGGAGTCCGTTGCTAGCATGCTCCGGATTGGACTTCGCCCCGAGGGACGGATCGTTCTGGGAGGCGTAGTCGGTGAAGACCAAGGACTTCTCCTCGGCCTTGCCGTCACCGTCCGCGTCTCGGAAGAACCAGACCCTCGGCGGCTCTGCGACCAGTGCGCCGTCCTGGAAGAGCATCAGGGACCTCGGCATCACCAGCCCGCCGGCGAACACGGTCCTCTGGTCCATGCGGCCATCGCCATCGCGGTCGTCGAGGATCACGATGCTGCCGTTGGTTTCGGACTCGCCTCCGCCGTCCGGCGTCCGCATGTAGCCCGACATCTCCACAACCCAAAGGCGTCCCCGCGGATCGAACTGCATCGCCACCGGGGTGCGGACGAGAGGTTCCGCGGCGACCACCTCCGCGGTGAAACCCGGCGGGAGGCGGAAGGACTGGATCTGCTGTTCCGGCGTCAGCACCGGCGCCGGCGGTATGAGCGCAGGCGGCACGACTTCCGATTGGGTTTCGCCGGCCTTGTCCCCGTTCTGGGCACGTAGCGCAAACGCCGAGAACAAAGCCGCGGCGATGAGGATGGATCGAAGCATGTCGGGCTGGAGGTCAACTGCGCGGCGGCACGATGCCGCAGGCGCAGAGGTGACCGGGAAAGGATACGTTCGAACCGCGGCAAGCCAAGCGGCAACCCGGATTCGGCCCGGCGTGGACGCCACGGCGTCGCTCTTGCCAGCGGGTGGCCTGGGCTGGCTTCCTTGGCCCCATGAATTCGTGGTGGGATGCCGCCGAGGCCTCGAGCCTTGCGCCCGGCAGTTGTCGCACGGTGGAGCTCAAGGGCCGGCGGATCGCACTGGCACATACGCCGGAAGGCTTCTTCGCGGTCGACGACGCCTGTCCCCATCGCGGCGGCGCCCTCGGTGCCGGCTTCCTCGACGGCACCACGCTTCACTGCCCGCTCCACGGATGGGGTTTCGACGTCCGCTCCGGCGCCTGCCAACCCCGTCCCGAGAAGCCGGTCCGAACCTACCCCACCCGAACCGAAGGCGGACGCGTCTGGATCAGGATCGACTGACACGATCCATGCCGGCGCCCAGTTCCAATTCCAAGGGAGCGGCCGACGCTCCGCTCCGGGTCCTCAACCTCTGCACGCAATTCGCGGGACTTGGCGGCGTCGAGTCCGTGGTCCGCGACCATCATCAGCACGACGCCGCGAGGGGATTGGATTCCCGGTTCTGCGTGTTCTGGGAGCCGTCTCATCCCGGCTGGGATCACGCCCGGTTCCTCGACTTCTCGGACTCGCTCAGCATCCGCACGGCACGTCGCCGATTTCGTGACGGCGTCGCGGGATTCGATCCGCGGCTGGTGGTGTGGCACACGGTTTGGGGTTGGCCCTATTTCGACGACCTCGTCGGCGCCTCCGCAGCCCGGATGCTCTTCCTCCACAGCGACACGCCGGGCCTCGAAGCGCAGCTGGCCACCCGCGCCTGGTGGGCGGACGGATTCGCCTGCGTCAACGACCGCCTGGTCCAACGCGTCCGCGACGCCCGTCCCGACATCGCCCCCGAGCGGATCCACCGCGTGCATTACCCGGTGGATCCGCCGATTCCCCTGCCCTCTGCCGGACGCGGACTCGGTGATCCCCTGGTTATCGGCTTCTGCGGCCGCCTGGACTTCGAACAGAAGCGCGTGGACCGCATTCCGGAACTTGCGGAACAGCTCGGCAGCTCTGGCATTCCGTTCCGGATGGAGTTCCTGGGAGATGGCCCCAAACGGGGATGGCTTCAGGAACGGCTGAACGATCCTGCCCGATTCGTCTTCCATGGACGGAGATCCGGCCGGGAGTACTGGGAGTCGTTGTCCTCGTGGGACGCGCTCTTCTTTGTCAGCGACTACGAAGGAACCCCGATCGCCCTGCTGGAGGCGATGACCTGCGGCGTGATTCCGCTGCATCCGGCCATCGGAAGCGGCGGCGACCAGTACTCGGCCCGGGTCGATCCCACGCTGGTTTATCCGGCCGGCGACATCGCGGCCTTGGCCTCGAGGATGGTTCGGCTTTCGCGTGAACGGGATTCGATCCGGAACCTGCGGGTCCGATCCGCGGAGGCCGTCTCGGGTCATGCCGCGAACCGCTATCGGGATGCGATGGCCGATTTCCAGCGTCGCATCGCCGATCTGCCCCGGCTCGACAGGCGGCCCCTCACCGGCAGGCCGTTCCCGACCGACTGGCTTTCCTTCGGCGCCATACGGCGCCTCATGGACTGGAAGCGACGCCCGGGGCGGCAGGCTTCCGCAACTCCACCATCACCCCAGTGAAGACCGGCGTCCGGTGTTCCGCCGGAACCTCGGACATGTTGCGGAACGCGCCGCCGATCCAGTTGAGAAGCGGTTGCGCCAACAGCCTGTAAAGGTTCCGGATCACCGCCAACGTCCGGTGGACCCAGGGGCGGTCCGGCTGTTGGAGCTCCGCGACGATGTAGTGGAGCAGGTGGATCGAACCGCGCGGACCGGCGACCAGCTTGGAGGCCCGGGTCACCTCGAATCCGGCCCGGGTCGCGGCCGCGGCCAGGCCCACCGCCGTCCAGCGGTGGAAGTCGAACGGACATCCGTGCTCGATGTAGAGCCCATGGGTGGTCACCAGCATCGTGCCGCCCGGACGAAGCACCCTCAGCGCCTCGCACAGGTAGCGGTGCGGATCCGGGACGTGTTCCAGGACCTGGGTCGACAACACCACGTCGAAGGTCGCGTCTCCCGCCGGCACGGAACCGTCCGCGGCCAGGGGCAGCGTCACCCGGGGCCCTGGGGTGATGTCCGCCGCCTCGTAGCAGGTCACGTCGGGGAAGAGTTCCCGGTAGGGCGATCCGCCGCTGCCGTAGTCGAGGAGCCGCCCGCGCGCATTCCCGGCGAAACGCCGGATGACGCGGAGCAGGTCCTCGAAGATGAGATGGTCGAGGTCGGACAACGGCGGATTCAGCCGCCGATCCAGGTAGCCGTCGGCGTTGAGGATCGCCGACAGCGCCAATCCCGTGGGCACCCCGGCGTCAGGCTTCGGGCTTTCGGTAGTGGGCATGGAGGCTGTTACCAAGCTGCAGGTAGAGACGGCAAAGGCCGGCACGGTAGAGGAAGGTCGCCAAGGCGGGCCAGAGTCGGCCCGGTGGCGAGGAGCGGCGGCCGATGCGGAGTTCCAGTTCGCCCTGGGTCTTCAGTGTGCCCCCGATCTGGATTCCGCGAAGGGCGTCCGCACGGAGGGTCACCACCTCGAGGCCGACCCTTTCGCCCAGATGCCGGAGGTCGCTCCGACGCCAGCGGCTCAGGTGGTGGGGCGGCCATTGCCGGGGCTCGAGCTGGAACCAGCGGTAGATGCCCTCGTCGTTGGGCACCGCGATCGCCAGGTGCCCGCCCGGACGCACGAGCCGGGCGGCGTCGCGAAGGAACGCCGCAGGGTCGGCGAGGTGTTCGAGCACCTCGAACGCGGTGACCAGGTCGAAGCGGCTGGCCGGCTGCGACGCGGCAAACGCCTCGGCGGTCCCGGCCATCACGTCGTGTCCACGCTCCCGGGCCGCGGCCACGGCTTGGTCGTTGAGGTCGAGTCCGAAGGTCTTCAGACCCGCTTCCCGGGCACGGTCCAGGAACCTGCCGGCTCCGCACCCGAGATCCATCACCGTCTTCGCGCCGGTCCGCTTCGCGAGATCCAACGCGAGGAAGAACGACGGGCTGTCGTCCGGATAATAGCATTCCAACTGGTCCTGCAGGTCGCGGTAGAAGGCCGCGTTCCCTGGAAGGACCGGATCGAAGAACTGGAAGCCGCAGGAACGGCAGCGGAGATGGTCCACCTTCCCGACGCCGCGGAACGACTCGCAGGCCGCCGGGGTCAGACGAACCCCCATGTGCTCATGGAGCCGCACGAGTTCCGCCGGGCTCAGACTGTCGACGCGCTCGGAGTCGGTGCCAGAACAGATCGGGCATGCCGGGGATGGATCCATCAGAGGTGACGAGGGAACCAAGCCCGACTCGCGGAAGTCAACGACGCCGGCTTCAGACATCCCGATCCCTGGGCTCGAAGGCTTCCCGGAGCGCGTCCCCCACCCGACCCAGTGCCCAGAGCACGCCGGCCAGGGCTCCCGCCGGAAACGCGAGCAGCCAGAGACGCATCCGCACCGGATTCAACTGGGACGCGCCGTCCGCGATCAACGTTCCCAGGCTCGCCTGGGGCGGCCGGATGCCGAGTCCCAGCACGCTCAGGAACGACTCCTGGAGCATCACCGCGGGAACGGTGAGGGTCAGGTAGACGAGGATGATCCCCGAGAGGTTGGGCAACAGGTGAAGGAACAGGATCCTTCCGGCACCGGCGCCCAGGGCTCGGCTGGCGAGGATGAACGGCCGCTCCTTCAGGCTCAGCACCTGGCCGCGGATGATCCTCGCCATGGTCAGCCACGAGATGCCACCCAGGCACAGCACCAACAGGAAGAGCCTGGCCTGGTCCGGAGAATCGGGAAACACGCCCTGGAGCCGGGTGGCCACCGCCGACTCGAAGAAGTTCAGGACCAGCAACACCAGCACCACCGACGGCAGCGCATAGAGCAGGTCCACGAACCGCATCATCCAGGCGTCGATCTTCCCACCGAAGTAGACGGCGACGAGACCCCAGCCGACGCCGATGCCGAGGCTGACCGCCGCACCTGACGCTCCGACCAGGAGCGAGATGCGGGTCGCGACCGCGATCCGGACCAGGAGGTCGCGACCGTGGAGGTCCGAGCCCAGGAGATGGCGCGGACCCGGCGGGGAAAAGGCCTCCGCATCGGTGGCGTCCGGGGCGAACGACGAGCAGGCCGGGAAGACTACCGCGAACAGGAGTGCGGCCAGAAGGATCCCGGAGGCCACCGTGGTGGTCCGGTCGCCGCGGAACGGACGCGTCCAGGCGGCCAGGTGTTGGAAGATCCGTTCACGCATGGCGGACGCGGGGATCGAGGCTGCGCAAGGCGAGGTCCGAACCGAGGTTGAGCGCCTGGAGCAGGACCGAGTAGAGGACCGCCAAGGCGATCATCATGGGGTAGTCCCGGTTGAGGAAGCTGTTCACGAAGAACACCCCGGTCCCCGGGATCTGGAACAGGTTCTCGACGATGAACGAGCCGGTCAGGAGATCGGCGAGCATCGGGCCGGCGTAGGCGGCCACGGGAAGCAATGAACCGCGCAGGGCATGGCGCCGCACGATCGCCCCGGGCGAAAGCCCCTTGGCCCGGGCGGTGCGGACGAACGGGCTGCGGAGCACGTCCGTCATTCCTTCCCGGGTCAACCGCGAGACACGCGCCGCGAAATAGAGCCCCAACGCGAGAACCGGAAGGATGCAGTTCTCCCAGGAACCCCACAGCGCCGGAGGCAGCCAGGCGAGCTGGAGGCCGAAGACCAGCACCAGGATCGGGCCGAGGATGAACGACGGGATGCAGATGCCGACGACGGCCAACATCGATGCGAGACGATCCGGCCACCGCCCCCTGCGGAGCGCGCCCCAGGCCCCGACCGGGATCCCGATCCCGAAGGCCACGCCGGCGGCGAGCAGTCCGAGGACGCCGGAGACCGGAAGCGACTGCGCGAGGATGTCGTTCACCGTGTGGTTCCGGTATTTCAGCGAAGGCCCGAAGTCACCGAGAACCCATCCACCCAGGCAGCGCAGGTACTGCCGGTGGAGCGGTTCGTCCAGATGGTACTTCGCGCGGAGCGCCGCCTCGACCTCCGCCGATGCCGGCGCGCGGTCGCGGTCGAAGGGTCCGCCCGGCGCCAGACGCAACAGGAAGAAGCCGCCGGTCGCCACCAGCCAGGCGAGCAACGGCACCAGGGCCAGGCGTTTCAGGATCCCGTTCATCGCGGTGCAATCCGACGAAGGCTCCACAAGGGATGCTCGTCGATCAGGTTGACGTGGAATCCTCCCAGACGGTCCGTCCGGTACGCGCAGAGCCCTACATAGGAATAGAGCCCGGTCACCGGGACCTCCTCCTCGACGAGCAGGACCTCCGCACGGCGCAGCAACGCCAACCGCGCCGCCGGATCCGCGGCCGCCCCCGCCGACCGCAGCAACGCGTCGTATCGGGGTTGGCGCCAACCGGTCCGGTTGTTCCCACTGTCGGAAAGGAAGCAGTCGAGGAAGGTCAGCGGATCGTTGTAGTCGCCGATCCACGAGCCACGGATGAAGTCGTAGTTCTGCCGGGACATCTCCGTGAGATAGGTCTTCCACTCCAGCGGCCGGAGCTGGATCCGCACTCCGAGGTGCGCCAGCAGCTGCGCCTGGATCTCGACGCCGACCTGTTCATAGAGCCGCGTGCCGACGTTGTAGGTGTATTCGACCCGCGGGAATCCCCTGCCCTCCGGAAACCCCGCTTCCGCCAACAGCCGACGCGCCTGTTCGACGTCCAGTCCCATTCCCTGCGGCGGCTCGTAGCCACCCGCCCCGAGAGGCGTGATCGCGCCGGTGGGTCGTTCCCCGAGCCGCGTGATGCGGCGCGTGATGGCCGGGCGGTCGAGGGCGAGGGCGAACGCCTTCCGCACCTTCGGGTCGTCGAACGGCTTCCGCCCCGTGTTGAACCGGATGAAGTCGCAGCCGAGGAAGTCGAAGCGGTGGAAGTCGGGCCGCTGCGCGAGATCCGGCCCCAGTTCGCCGGGGATGATCTTGCGGTCGATGATGAGGTCGACGTCCCCGCGCAGGAAGAGGTTGAGCGCCGTCCCGGCGTTGTCGCCGCTGAGCAGGTCGATGCGCTCGGTTCCGACCGAGGCGGCGTCCCAGTAGCGGGGATTGCGACGGAGACGGAACCGGTCGTTCACCCGCCATTGCATCAGCTGGTAGGGCCCGCTGCAGGACAGCGGTTCGGCCCGGATCCACTGGTCGCCGAACCGATCCACCAGATGCCGCGGAATCGGGGCGAAGATCCGGGACGCGGCCAATTCGAGGAAGAACGGAGCGGGATTCACCAGGCGGACTTCCACCGTCCTGGCATCCGGGGCCTCCACGCCAAGCCGTGCGACATCCTTCTCCTTGCCGGTCACGATCGCCTCGCCGTTCTCCAGGTGGAAGAACTGGGCGGAATAGTCGGCGGCGGTGGCGGGCATCACCGCCCTTCTCCAGGACCAGACGAAGTCCTCCGCGCGGATCGGCTCGCCCGTGGACCAGACGATTCCCTCACGGAGCCGGAACCGGTAGCGCCGTCCGTCCGGCGAGATCTCCCAGCTTTCGGCCAGACCCGGGATCGCGCGTCCGTCCACCGGATTGAAACGGGTCAGGCCCTCGAACAACGCCGCGGCAACCCGGCCGTCCGCCTGGCCGGTGAGCACCTGGGGATCGATCGTCTCGGGCTCGGGCCCGTTGTGGACCACGAGGTCGGCCCGTTGCCGGGGACTGCAGCCCACCGCGAGCACCGCAAGGAGAAGCGACCAGGCTAGGGCGAAGAGCCGGATTGGGGCGGGAGCCGGGGCGGAATGAAAAAAGACCCCCGGCACAGGCACGGGGGTCTCTCGGATGTCTCCGCCGGTGCTCACCGGACCGTCACTTGGACGCCGGGAGGTTGGTGGCGGGAGTGGCGGGCAGGGTCAGGGAGGGAGCCGGTGCATTCGAGGCACCCGCGCCGACGGCGAGCGGCGCCGCAGAAGTGGCCGCCGCCGCCTTGGCCGCGGCGTCACGGACGCTCTTGGTGCCCGCCGAAGCGCTGTTGGCCCGGCTGTTCAGGAAGGAGAGCAGGATGCAAAGACCCAGGAAGATGCCGGCCACCCACTTGGTGATCTTGGTCAGGGCGTTGCCGCCACCGGCACCCAGGAGGGTGTCCACGGCGCCCGCTCCGAAAGCCATCCCGAAGCCGGCTTCCTTCTTCGGGAGCTGGATCAGGACAAGAAGGGCTAGCAGGAGACAGGTGATGATGAGGACGAAGCTCAGTAGACCGATGACGATTCCCATAAAGTCGAAAAGAAGTGGTTCGAAAGGATTGGTGGACTGCCGGATTTTGAGGGTGCCGGGTGCCGCCTCAGATGGCGTTGCGGATGATCTCGACGAAGTTCTTGGCCTCGAGGGAGGCACCGCCGACGAGGGCGCCGTCGATGTCGGGCTGGCCGAGCAGTTCGCGGGCATTGGAGCCCTTCACGCTGCCGCCGTATTGGATTCGCACACGCTTGGCCACGGCCTCCCCATGCATCGAGGTGAGAACCTTGCGGATGAACGCGTGGACTTCCTGGGCCTGTGCGCTGGAGGCGGTCTTGCCGGTGCCGATCGCCCAGACCGGCTCGTAGGCCAGCACGGTCGCCTCCACCTGCTCCGCCGTGAGCCCGTTCAGGCTGCCGCGCACCTGGGTCTCGACGACCCGCTCGGTGATCCCGGCCTCCCGTTCCGCCAGCGTCTCGCCCACGCAGACGATCGGGATCAGGTTGTTCGCATGCGCGTTGGCGGCCTTCTTGGCCACCAGGGCGTCGGATTCGTTCTGGTATTGCCGGCGCTCGCTGTGGCCGAGGACGACATAGCGGACCGAGAGTTCCCTCAGCATTCCGGGGGCGATCTCGCCGGTGAACGCGCCGTAGCCGGCGTCGCTGAGATTCTGGGCTCCCAACCGGATGTTGGACTCCAACACCAGGCGTGAAACGTCCGAAAGGGCGGTGAACGCAGGGCACACCACCACATCCACTTCCTTCACGGTCGAGAGATCCCGGATGAGATCCGTCACCAAGGCCACGGCCTCGGTGTTGGTCTTGTTGCTCTTCCAGTTACCGGCGATGATGAGACGACGTGCTTTGTCCATGCGAAACAGGCCCAGCAGGTTATTCACTGCCGGGAGTGCGTAAAGGGGTTTTGCAGCCGATTTTGGTGACGATCCGGGTCG
>CAIYXO010000619.1 GCA_903930165.1 uncultured Verrucomicrobiota bacterium
CAACTGCGCCCCGGGGACCCTCAACCGGATCGAGCCGGATTCCGGATCCAACTCGACCTGCGCGGGTCCGCAGGCGCCCAAGGCGGCCGCAAGGGCCGTCGGGGCGGGCCTCGATCCGTTCCCCCCGTGGAAGCCCCATGCGCGGACGACCGGGCCCACCGTCGGGTCGAATCCTCCGTCCGTGTCCCGGCCGACCCGAAGGGCGAGCTCCAGGAGTTGGTAGGTCACCGGGGAGACGCGGACCCATTTGCCACTGCCGGCGGCGGCGTTGATGCGGCCGATGTCGGACTGGGGCCGATAGAGGCTGAGAAGGTCCTCCAGCCTGTGGATCTCCTCGAAGGCCTCTTCCGCCGCGGCCCGCAGGCTCGAATCCGGCAGGCCATGTCCGGCCAGTTCGAAACGTGTTCCCATCGCGGAAACGCCGATCCGGAAGGCGTCCCCGATGCCAGGGCGGGAGACCGGTGCGGGTCGGTGATGGTGTTCCGGTTCGGACATGGGGGACGTCTGGAGGGAACGATCCCCATCCCGTGGACAAAGGAAAGTCCGCCATCCTGACGTTCGGACACCGCAAGCTGGCGAAGCGGAGGACTAAGCCGGACCGATCCCATTGGAGCGACCACCGACCTCACGCAAATGGCGCCAAGACGCCAACGCGGCGCCGGAATCGGGACCCGCGGAGAGGATCACCATTTGGTGTCCCGAGCTGCCATGGTGAACCCGCGGTTTCCTCCCGGATCCCTCGCGGCTTTGCGGTTTCGCGTGCCGATCCCATCCGCATCGCTCCGCTTGGGCGTCGGCGGAGCCCGCGGTTGCACCGGCAAGGCCGCGCACCGTAGGTTCCGCGTCGATGATTGGGGTTTCCCGTGTTCGCATCCGTGAGTTGCTCTCCGCGGCGGTCCGTTCCCGGATCCTGATCGTGGGCGACGTCATGCTGGACCAGTTCGTCTGGGGACGGGTGAGCCGGATCTCGCCCGAGGCGCCGGTGCCGGTGGTGGATTTCGACCGCGAGGTCTTCATGCCCGGCGGCGCGGCGAACGTCGCCCGCAACCTCACTTCGCTCGGAGGGGAGGCCGGCCTCTTCGGCGTCGTGGGACGGGACCACCATGCGGATCGCCTCAAGGAACTGCTCGACGCGGATGGCGTGAAGACCGGCGGCCTGGTCCGGGTGCCGGAACGACCGACCATCACCAAGACCCGGATCGTCGCGGGACAGCAGCAGATCGTCCGTCTCGACCGCGAGTTCCGGGGCCCGATCACGGAGGCGCAGACCGACACGCTCCTGCGACGCGTCGAGGCGGCCCTTCCCGCGGCGGACGCCGTGGTGATGGGAGACTACGGCAAGGGAGTCGTCTCCCAGCGGTTGCTCGACGGGATCCGGAACGCCTGCAAGAAGGGCGGACGTTGGATCAGCCTCGATCCGAAACCGGTCCACCGGCTGGATCTCAAGGGGCTCTCGCTGCTGACGCCGAACCGGAAGGAGACCTTTGAACTGGGCGGCGTCGAGGATTCGGTCCGGCACCCGGACCCGATGAAGGACGGGCCGCTCCTGGAGGCCATCCGGAGGATCCAGGATTCGTGCCGGCCCGCCTTGATGCTTTCGACGTTGGGCGAGTCGGGGATGCTGTTGTGCCGGAGGCACGCCCCGCCGCTGCACATCCCGACGGTGGCCCGGGAGGTCTTCGACGTCTCGGGCGCGGGGGACACCGTGATCGCCTCCTTCACCCTGGCCATCGCGGCCGGTGCCTCGCCCGAGGAGGCGGCGGTCTTCTCCAACCACGCTGCGGGCGTCGTCGTGGGGAAGCGTGGAACCGCCACCGTCACCCCCGAGGAACTCGTCGCCTCGTTCCCGGAGGTCGCATGAGGGACGCCGGGCTTCGTCGGGCGTTGTTCCTGGACCGTGACGGCACCCTGATCGCCGATCGTCACTACCTGCATCGGCCCGAGGAGGTGGAGTTCCTTCCGGGTGCCTTGGCGGCGCTCCGAAGGCTCCGCGACGCCGGTTTCGCCCTCGTGGTGGTCACCAACCAGTCCGGGGTGGGGCGGGGCTACTTCACCATGGGGGATGTGGACCGCGTCCATGCGCACATCTCCCGCGAGTCCGAACCGGTTGGTGTCCTGTTCGAGGCCTTCTACACCGCACCCGAGGCCCCGGACCAACCGAGCCGCGGCCGCAAGCCTTCGCCGCAGTTCCTGTTCGACGCCCGCGACTCGCTTGGGATCGACCTCGCCGGAAGCTACATGGTCGGGGACAAGATGGTGGACCTGGAAGCTGGCTGGAACGCCGGGGTTTCCCGCTCGTTCCTGGTGAGGACCGGGTATGGCGCGGGGGTCGAGAAGAAGGAGTCCGAACGCCTCCGGGACGCCGTGGTGGTGGACGGTTTGCCCGACGTGGCCGATTGGATCCTCGGAAAGCCCGTCGCACCGGGCCATCAGTCCGACGGTTGAAGGATCGTCGGATTCCGGGGTCCCAGCCGTCGGTCGGACCGCGAAGCCGGCCGGCTCGTTGCCGACCGGCGTCCCTCAGCACTTCACGCCCGGAACCTCCATGCGGAAGCGGGGGATGCGCATCATCACGCGGCGGCCGGAGTCGTCCACGCCGAGGTAGGCGCCTTCGGCCATGGCCGAATCGGTTCCGATGATGTGCCGGCTGTTGTAGCTGAACTTGCCTCCGGGCTGGATCGTGGGCGTCTCGCCGACCACGCCGTCGCCCTCCACCACCAACACCGATCCGTCGTCGTGGGTGACCACCCATTTCCGTCCGCGGATGGTCACCGCGACATCGGCGTTGTTGTGGATGGAGATGAAGTAGATGAACGAGTGGGGCTTTTCCGACTGCTCGGTCTTGAGCCGCTGGTAGAGAAGACGGTCCACCGTGACCTTGAGTCCCGGCAGTTCCATCAGCTCGGTGTGGCTTCCCATCCGGGCCGGAGACTAGTCCGTCCGAGGAGGAAGACAAGAGGTCGCAACTGCCGCCGGACCGAAACGGCCGAACTCCACGCTGGTGGATTCCCGGTGGAACCGCTCCGCTCCTGGAACATTTCCCCGCAACCGGAGTCGAATCCGGGTCAACCCATGAAGCTCACCCCCCTACGAGCCCTGTTCCTCGCCTCGATGTGCCTGTCGGAGGCATTGGCCTCCGTGGTCCTGAACGAGGTCTTCTACAACGCACCGGGCGAACGGGAGACGCTCCAGTGGATCGAGCTCCACAACACCGGCCCGGTGCCGGTCGACCTGGGCGGCTGGAAGCTGCGGCGCGGGGTGAAGCTGGAGTTCACCAAGGGCACCCTGCTGGCTCCAGGCGGGTTCGCCGTGGTGGCCCGGGATGTCGCCGCGTTCCGGGAGGCCTACCGTTTCCGGCCGCTGGGGCAGTTCGAGGGCGCCCTCAAGCGGAAGGGCGACCGCATCGAGCTGGAGGATTCCGCCGGAAAGCTGGTGGACTCTGTGGTCTACAAGGATGACGGAGCCTGGCCCGAGATCGCGGACGGCGGATCGTCCTCGCTGGAGCGGATCTGTCCCGAAGCACCGGGAAGGGAGCCCGCCAACTGGGGTGCCTCGGAGCCTTCCGTGGACTTGGAGACCCCGAAGGGCTCGCCGGGCCGCACCAACGGGATCCATTCCCGTCTCCCGGTGCCCTCGATCCGGGGAGTCGCCCTTTCGCCCCGTCTCCCCAAGTCCGGCGAGCCGATCCGGATTCGCGCCGAGGTCTCGGCCCCCGCCGAGATCCTGAAGGTCGAGGCCGTTGTCCGGATCCTCACGCCTGGACGCGAAACGCCGGCGGTCACCCACCCGATGAGCCGCGACACCGACGGCAGCTGGATCGGAAACCTTCCGGGTGTTCCCCAAGGCGTGGTGAGGGTCCAGGTCAAGGCGGTGGACGCCGACGGGGCCGAGAGGTTGTCGCCGTCCGACAACGATCTTTTCCCGGCGGTCTCCGTGGCGGTCCTCCCCCCGATTCCGACCAGTTCGATCCCCCAATACATCGTCTGGCAGGGTGTCCGACGGGCGCGATCCAACAACGGCGAGTTCACCGAGGAGGACCAGCTGCGGTGGGGGCTCCAGGGTCGCTTCCAGACCGAGGCCGACCTCGGACGCCTCTGGTCGATGCTCCTTCTGGAGAGGGAACCCGCGCCCGGTCGGATTTCACGGCTCGGCCCGGTGTTCCGGGACCTGATGAAGCGCAGGAACCAGTTGGTCCTGGAGACCGTCGCCACCGCGGACCCGGCCGCACGGATGAAGACCCTGGGCACCGACCTGCATGAGTTCCGGAAGGAAGCGGTGTCCGCACTTCGTTCGGAACTGGACGAAACGGAACGGAAGTCGGCCGCGGCCTGGGCCGAGGGGAATCCGGCCGCCGGCACGGACGCCAATCCGGACATGATCTTCCGCAACTGGCTGGGCCTGGACCGCCAATTCCTCCAGGCGACGATGGTCGAAGGCCTCGACGAGGGACGCTTCCAGAAGCTTCGGGAGGGTTTCCGCGCCGTCGCGGCAAAGGGGGGCGCGATGCGCGGTGAGGTGCAGAAGGTCATGGAAGGAAAGGGGAACCAGGAGAAGTTCCAGGAGTCCATGAACACCCTTGCCGCGGAGATGCAGCAGATCACCGCCGCGGTGCTCGACCGGCGGCTGCTCGCGGCGTCGAGAGGCGCCCGGGACGAGGCCTTGATCTTCCGTCGCGCCGAGCGCCGGGAAGGGCCCGAGGGGGCACGGCGTGAACGCACCGCCGTCATCCATCACGATCCGGCGACAGCGACCACGACACTGGTGGACTTCGCCTCGCTGGTGAACCGCAGCGCCGGGTACAAGATCCACCTGCCCAAGGGCCGGCGCATCGACGGCATGAGCTCCGTCAACCTGGTGTTCGAGATGTTCGACCGGTTCGCCTTGTCCGAACCGTTCGCGTTCGAGGTGTACCGGAGGGCGGGGATGACCGTCCCGAAGAGCGGCCACGCCCGGCTCACCGTGGACCAGCGGGACCTCGGCTACCACGTGTTCATCGAGCAGCCCAACCGCAACTTCCTGCGTCGGACCGGGCTCGCCGAAGGAGGGCACCTCTACAAGGCCACCTGGCGTGGCGAGTCCCCGGTGGACATGCACGAGAAGAAGACCCGTCTCGCCGAGGGGGCGGGGGATCTCCAGAAGACGATGGACGCCCTGCATGGCTCCAAGGGGGACGCCCAGTGGGAGGTGATCCGGCGCGAGTTCGACGTCGCCCAGACCATCGACTACTTCGCGGTCAACATGC
>CAIYXO010000620.1 GCA_903930165.1 uncultured Verrucomicrobiota bacterium
CTTCTCCAGCACGCTCAGGGTGATGCCGATGGTGGCGGCGGTCATGTTGCCGACGGTGGAGAGCGCCTGGAGCAGGCCGAGCGCATAGGGGCGGGCCCGCGTCGGCATGACCTCGGCGACCAGAGCGACGCCGACCGCGAACTCCCCGCCGACACCGAGTCCGGTCAGGAAGCGGAACAGTGCGAAGTCCCAGAAGCGCTGGGCGAAGGCGCTGAGTCCGGTGCAGCCGGAATAGAGCACGATGGTGAGCAGCATCGTCTTGGCACGTCCCCAGCGGTCTCCGAGCACACCGAAGACGAGGCCGCCGGAGGCCCAGCCCAGCATGAAGATGGCGGTCGAGTAGCCGCCATACTCGCCGATCTCCGCCGGCGTGGCCGGCCGGCCGAAGCCGACGGTGAGCAGTTCCTTCATGGCCGGAGCCCGCGCCAGGACGAAGAGCTGCTGGTCCATGCAGTCCAGCAGCCAGCCGGCCGCGGCCACCAGCAGCACGAACCACTGGTAGCGGTTCAAGAGACGCCACCACGCCACGGAATTCGTATCGGTGCTCATCAGGAGATCTTCCGGCAAGGATGCCGGGTGAGCAGGTCGAGCCAAGTCGGGAAACCGGAAATGTCCCGGGCAGACCGGCTCGCGGGCGGCTTCCAAGCCGGATCGATGCCAAGGGGATCGGCACGCCATGCCGCGAAGCCGCTGGGGAGGGAGGCGAGAGCATCCGGATTTCCGGACCGAACCGGGAACCAGACAGGGATCCCATTCCCGTTCCCGGATCCGTAGCGCCGACTGGCATCCACACGCATTTCCGTGGCGTCGGTTGTGGCTCCCGTCGAAACGATGCGGCCAACAGAAGGGTGAACGGAGTTGGAAACCGGTTGCCGTCGGGGTTGAATCCATCCACCGAGAGCGGCTTTGCCATGATCTTCTATCTCATACTGGCGGCGGTCATCCTCGTGCCGATCATCGTGGGACTTCGTTCGGCTCGAAACCGGACCGGCGGCGCCGGTTCAGGAACCTCGGACGGCGGCCATTCCAGCGGTGACTTCGACTCCGGTGACTCCGGTGGAGGCTGTGACGGTGGAGGTGGCGGAGACGGAGGCGGTGACGGCGGAGGCGGAGGCGACTAGCCGTCAGACCGCCGAGGATCAGCGGGCGCGACGGATCACGTTGAGTGTGCCGGGCTGGAGTGTGTGCCGGGTGTTCGAGCCATCCGGCCAGCGGACCTCGGCCGAGTCCGGCGTCGCGGTTCCCAAGCCGAAGGTCAACGTGAGCTCGCTTTGGGAAAGGTAGCTCTTGGTTGGCATGACGTGGCGCGAGAGCCGACGTCCGTCGCTGGTGGCCACCGTCACCCAGGCGCCGATCGCCTCCAGGTTGCCCCGGTCTCCGACCAGCCGGATTCGCACCCACCCATGACCCAGCCGCTGGTCGTTGCGCAGCAGCAGCGGGGCGCCGTTGATCTGGCCGATGACAACGTCGAGATCTCCGTCGGCGTCGACGTCCGCGTAGGCGGATCCACGTCCGACGACCGGCGTGAAGAGGTCGGGTCCGCACTCCTCGGGACCGGCCGCGGTGAAGGTGCTGCCGCCGCCGGCGTTCCAGAAGAGCTGAGCCGGCTGCCGGTAGCGGACGTCGGCCTGGATCTTCTCGATGTCTTCCTCGATGTGGCCGTTCGAGGTGAGGACGTCCAAGCGTCCGTCGAGGTCGTAGTCGAAGAAGAACATCCCGAACTTCAGCAGGAGCCGGCTGGCAGGGCCCAGGCCTTCCGGGATCGCCTCGTCGGCGAACACCAGCTGCTCGCGCACCGGCTGGCGGACATAGAGCGCGTTCATCTCGTTCGCGAAGTTGCCGATCGCGATGCCGAGGGCGCGGTCGTTGCGGAAGCGGGCGGCGTCGATGCCCATGGCGCCGCGGGTCTGACCATAGGCGTCGAAGGCGATGCCGCTCTGTGCGCCGATCTCGCGGAAGGTGCCGTCGTGGCGGTTGGTGAAGACGAAGTTCTGGACGGTGTCGTTGGCCATCACCAGGTCGACCCAGCCGTCCTCGTTCAGGTCGATCGGCGCGACCGCCAGGGTCTTGGCCATGGGATGGCCGGTGGCCGCGTTGCGGACGACGAGA
>CAIYXO010000621.1 GCA_903930165.1 uncultured Verrucomicrobiota bacterium
CGATCACCAAGGCCGGGTTCGAGCGCGTCGCCCGCTTCGTGAAGCCCGGGGTCAACGAATGCGAGGTCGAGGCCGAGTTCGCGCACGAGTTCATCCGCCGGCGCGGCGGCTTCGCCTACAACCCGATCATCGGTTCCGGCGCCAACGCCTGCGTCCTCCATTACCTCGACAACAACTGCGACTGCCGCTCCGGCGAACTCCTGTTGCTCGACGTCGCCGCCGCCTACGCCAACTACAACTCGGATCTCACCCGCACCATCCCGGTCAACGGCCGCTTCACCCGCCGCCAGAAGCAGGTCTACAACGCGGTCCTGCGCGTCCTGAAGGGCTCCATCGCCGGACTCACTCCCGGAAAGAAGTGGCGCCAGTGGCAGGACGAGGCGGAGGAGGCCGTCGCGCGCGAATGCGTCGACCTCGGCCTGCTCAAGCCGAAGGATCTCAAGGTCAAGGTCGAGGACCCCGCCCGGAAGCCCGTGAAGAAGTGGTTCATGCACGGCAACGGACATCCGATCGGCCTCGACGTCCACGACCTCGGCCACACCAACGAGCCGTTCGCCCCGGGTTGGGTCATGACGGTCGAACCCGCCATCTACATCCCGCAGGAGTCCATGGCGGTCCGCCTTGAGAACGACGTGCTCATCACCGAGTCCGGGCCGGTCGACCTGATGGCCGACATCCCGATCGAAGCCGACGACATCGAGGCGCTCATGGCCCGTCGCTGATCCGACCCGCATGGGACCGACGTCGCCAACCGGACCGCTGCTGGACGCACGTCTGCTCCACCGTCTCGAGAAACTGCGCATGGCTGCGCCGCGCATCGCCCGGAGCGCGATGTCCGGCGAGCGCCGCAGCCGTGCCCGGGGCCAGAGCACCGAGTTCGCCGACCACCGCGCCTACGTGCCCGGCGACGATCTCCGGCGCCTCGACTGGAGCCTGTACGGTCGTCTCGACCGCCTTTACCTCCGGCTCTTCGAGGAGGACCGCGAACTGCGGGTGCTGCTCTTCCTGGACGCCAGCGAGAGCATGAACTTCGGCAGCCCGACCAAGTTCCAGGCGGCGTCCCGGCTCGCGGCGGCGATCGGACATGCGACCCTCTGCGGCTTCGACCGTGTGGGACTGCGGGTTTTTCCCGAGTCCAACCCGCAGGCCGGCGGAACCACCAAGGCGCCTTCCGATTGGCGGGGACGTCGTGCGACGCGGCGCCTCCAGGAGACGTTGGCCCGGTTGCGGCCGGGCGGACGGAGCGGATTCAACGAGGCGCTCCGGCGCGGGGCCTTCGAGTCGAAGCAGGCCGGCGCGGCGGTCGTCCTCAGCGACTTCCTCGATCCCGGCGGCTACGAGGACGGACTTTCCGCGCTGACCGCCCGGGGATTCCGGGTGGAGGCCATCCAGGTGGTCTGTGGGGAAGAGATCGAGCCGACGGCGTTTGGGGACCTGAACCTGGTCGATTCCGAGACCGGTGCCCGAACCGAAGTGACCTTCAGCCGCCAGCGGATGGAAACCTACCTGAAGGCATGGGAACGCCATTCGGCCGCCTTCAAGTCGTTCTGCCGCGCCCGGGGCATCGGATGTCATCAGGTCACCAGTGAGACGCCGGTCGAGGACGTCTTGCTTCGGCAATTCCGCACGGAGCGTTTCTGGGCCTAGGAGGTCGGTCGGTAGCGGGAGCGTCGCGGAGTGCGCGATTCCGACCGCGCTTTCGGAGGGAGACACGGATTCCCACGGACCGACACGGACTGTCCGGAATCCAGCGGGACGGTTTTCCCGGCTCGTGGGATCGGATTCACGGCGAAGGGCGCCAAAGGCACGGGGAAGCCGGCTCCGAGTCGAAGGGGGCGTTTGCGAGATGGAGAGGCCGCCAGTCTTGTTCCAAGCCATCCCGGTGGACGGATTGGCCAAGACATCTCACGTCGTCTCCTTCCCGTGCTGGTGGTGGAGACGAGAAGACCGGTGTCTGCGCCGTGCCCGGATCCCATCTGGGTACGGGCGGGAAGAACTGCGGAAAGGGGATGGGGTGACCGACGGGACTCGAACCCGCAACAACCAGAACCACAATCTGGGGCTCTACCATTGAACTACGGCCACCGACCGGCGGGCAATCTAGTGATGAGGAGGGGAGC
>CAIYXO010000622.1 GCA_903930165.1 uncultured Verrucomicrobiota bacterium
GCACCTTCACCGAGGTCGCGGAGCAATCCGGGCTCGCCTCCAGGCATCCAAGCCAATCCGGATGCTGGTTCGACTACGACGGCGACGGCTGGCTGGACCTCTTCAAGGCCAACGAGTCGATGGACCCGTCGGACCCGGACTGGTGCGAGCTGTTCCACAACAACCGCGACGGCACCTTCACCGAATGCGCCCAGGCGTCGGGCATCAAGGTGGCCTCTTTCGTGAAGGCGGCCACCTGGTCGGACTACGACCACGACGGCCGGCCGGATCTCTACCTCTCCTGCCGGAACTCGGCGAACATCCTCCTGCACAACGACGGCCCGGCAAAGGGCGCCCCGGGTGCGTGGTCCTTCTCTCAGGCCACCGCCAAGGCCGGGGTCGCGGAGCCCATCCACAGCTTTCCCACCTGGTTCTTCGACTACGACAACGACGGATGGGAGGACCTGTTCGTCTCGGGCTACCGGATCTCAGGCGCCGGCGACATCGCCGCGGAGTACCTCGGCCGGCCGTTCACGAACTCGGTCCCGAGGATCTACCGCAACCTCGGTGAAGGACGGTTCCAGGACGTGACCCAGGCGGTTCGCATGGACCGGGTGTGCTACACCATGGGCTGCGCCTACGGGGACCTGGACAACGACGGCTGGCTCGACTTCTACGTGGCCACCGGGGATCCGGACCTCTCGACGCTCATTCCGAACCGCATGTTCCGGAACGACGGCGGACGCCGCTTCCTCGACGTCACCACCGCGACCGGGACGGGGCATCTGCAGAAGGGACACGGGGTGACCTTCGCCGACTTGGACAACGACGGGGACCAGGACGTCTACACGGTGATCGGCGGCGCCTACACGGGAGACGTCGCCCGGAACGTCCTGTTCCAGAATCCGGGCGGCACCAACCATTGGATCCGGCTACGTCTCGCCGGCACCAAGGCCAACCGGGCCGCCGTCGGCGCGCGGGTCCACCTGACGCTCCAGACACCTTCAGGCATCCGTCACATACACAGGAGGGTCGGCGCGGCCGCCAGCTTCGGCAGCAGTCCGCTGAGGCTCGAGATCGGGCTCGGGGACGCCGGCCGGGTGACCGAACTCGAGATCCTCTGGCCCGGTTCCGGCACCCGGCAACGCTTCAAGGACCTAGCGACCGATGCCGCCTACACGATCCGCGAAGAAGCCGCGGAGCCCGTGGTCGAGCCCCAGCGGGCCATCCGTTTTCCCAAGACCCCAACCCCAAAAAACGCACAGATCCCGACTCAAAGACCCGCCGCCAACGGCTCATGAGCACTTCCTCCAGCCCTTCACAACCTCGCATCCCCCTTCGCGTCGAAGGCCGTATCCGCATGTTCGACGCCAAGGAAATCCTCTGGGTCGGCGCCGACGGTCACGGCGCCATCGTCCACCTGCGCGACGGAAAGACCGTCGCCGTACGCCCCGGCATCGGCGCCCTGGGTCGGGAGCTCCCCGCGGAGATCTTCATGGCGATCAACCGGTCCGAGATCGTGAACCTCGGCGAGGTCACCGGAACGGAACACAAGACCAACGGCGACCACCTGCTGACCCTCACGGACGGACGCCGCCTCGTCCTCAGCCGAACCCGGCGAGCGGTCGTGCTCGCCCGTCTGATGGCCGGCGGCTGAGCCTCGGGTCTTGCACGGGAACTTCCCGTCGTCACCCGGATCAGGGCGGGAACCCGAAGGACAGCTTCACCGCGGCGTATTCCGGATGGACCGAGCCATCCGCGGCGCGGATCACCAGGGGAGGCTCCGTCCACGTCCGTTCGCGCATCCTCGGCGGCAGGTCGGCGGCGCGGTTCATGAGGAACAACCCCAGCAGCGGAGGCTCCCCCTCGCACAGCACGACCGGACGCATCCGCACCACGGTGAGACCGGCGGCCGCCGCGCCGGAGAACACCCGGGCCTGCTGCTCCGGAGGCTGGATCGGGAAGACACACGCGAACACGCCGCCCGGCGCCAGGTGTCGGGCCGCGGTGGAGCAGTAGTCCGCCACCGTTCCCCTCACCTCGAAGCGGCAGGCCACCTTCTGTGGGTGCCCGCTGGTCACCCCGGTCCCGATCGGGAAATACGGCGGGCTTCCGAGGACGAGGTCGAAAAGCTCCCCGGGGTCGATGCGCAACGGCTCCCGGAAATCTCCGAGGCGCTGGTCGAAGCGGTGGGCCAGTCCGTTCCATTCCGCCGACTTCCGGGCCAAACGGTAGCTTTCGGCCTGGGCCTCGACGGTCACGAATCGGGCCTCCGGCATCCGCCACGCCGCGATCATCCCGACCGTCCCGATCCCGCTGCCCAGTTCCAGGACCTGACGTGCGGTCGGACACCACGAGGTCCCATACCAGGCCGTGAGGACGTCGTCGGTGGAGAAACGGTGCCCGTCGGCCAACTGGAAGATGCGGAAATGTCCGCTGATCGCGTCCAGCGTCTCGCCCGGCGCCACCTCGGGGCCGCGGCCGAGCGCTCCGGGGGGAACGGGGCCCGGCTTGGTCCATCCTTTGAATTGGGTCTGAACAGTCATCCTGCGCGGCGAAACGCTCGCCACAGTTGCCTCCGAGGACAACGCCCATCCGTCGGAACTCGATGAAAACTCGTCGGTTGAAGACCAACCTCGGCCCGGCGAGCGTCTACCCGATGAGCGAAGCCACGAGGATCCGACACGCCACGGCCGAGGACGTCCCCACCCTCCTGGGCTTCATCCGGGCCTTGGCCCGCTACGAACACCTGGAGCACCAGGTCACCGTCGACGAGGCGGGCCTTCGTTCCGTCCTGTTCGGCGAGCGGCCTGCCGCCGAGGTCCTGCTCGCCTGTGACGGGGACCGGGCCGTGGGCGTGGCCGTGTTCTTCCACAACTTCTCCACCTTCCTCGGCCGCCCGGGGCTCTACCTGGAGGATCTCTTCGTGAATCCCGAGGACCGCGGAAACGGCCACGGACGGGCGCTGCTCCGGCACTTGGCCCGCATCGCGGTCGAGAGGGGCTGTGCGAGATTCGAATGGTCGGTGTTGGACTGGAACGAACCGTCGATCCGCTTCTACAGGAGCCAAGGCGCCGACGTCATGCCGGACTGGAGGATCTGCCGGGTGACCGGCGAGGCGCTCAGGCGGTTGGCCGGCCTGGGTTGATTCCCGGCGCCCCGGGAGCCTTTCCGTTGCCCACGTGGATCCCGTTGGCCCCCTGCATCTGGATCAGGCGCAACGCGAAGACCCTGCCGATCGTCTCCAGGTTCGCGGCCAGTCCGTCTCCATGCACCTGCCGCGCGTTCTCCACCCAGAGCTTCAGCCAGCGCTCGAAGTGGGCGGGCGTCAGCCCCAGCATCAGGTGCCGCCCCATCCCTCCCCGGTACACGGCCGGGCCCCCGGTCTGCGTGGACCAGAAGTCGGTCACGGTTTCGTAGTGGGATTCCCAGTCGTGGACGTGGCGTGCAAACACCGGCCCCAGGAGCTCGTCGGCCTGGGCCAGATCGTAGAAGCGGATCACCAAGGACCTCAGGCCAGTGCGTCCGCCGAGTTGATCGAAAAGTGCGCTCACCGGAACGGAGACTCCTCCGAAGTCCGACCCCGTGGCCAGTCGGAGGTTGCTCTCGTAGGGCATCGAACTTGGCGGCAGGATCCGTCGAAATGATCCGATACGAGATGGGCAACAATCTCGATCCCGACGCCTTCATCGAACTCTACCACGCGTCCACGCTCGGTCGACGACGCCCGGTCGAGGACCGGGACCGGATGATCGCCATGTTGCGGAACGCGAATCTCGTCGTGACCGCGTGGGATGGGGACCTGCTCGTCGGGTTGGCGCGGAACCTGACCGATTTCACCTACGCCACCTACGTCGCCGACCTCGCGGTACGGGAGAGCCACCAGCGGATGGGCATCGGGATCGAGCTGCTGCGCCGAACCCAGGAGGCGGGATCACCGGCGATGCTCATCCTCTTGGCGGCGCCAGCCGCGGTGGACTACTACCCCGGGATCGGCTTCGAACGGCACGGATCGGCCTGGACGCTCCCGGCGCATCGCCTCCCCGGGAAACCGGGCTGACCCGCGGGACGGAGTTTTGCAACTGACGTGCGGAGAGGAGACACCGGGCAAAGCAAACGCCAGCCGGCACCCGAAGGGCAGGCTGGCGTCGCGAAAAACAGACGGAACGTCCGGAGACGAACCGATCAGGCGGCGTTGTCTTCCTTGTCCTTGACCGCGAGCGCGCCCTTGCCGATACGGCCACGCAGGTAGGTGAGCTTGGCGCGACGCACGGAACCCTGGCGCTCGACCTCGATCTTCTCCACGCGGGGAGAGTGGGTCGGGAAGATGCGCTCCACACCCTCGCCGTAGCTGATACGGCGGACGGTGAAGGTCTGGTTGAGGCCACGGCCACGGACGCCGATCACGACCCCGGCGAAGATCTGGATACGCTCCTTGTCGCCTTCGACGACCTTGGTGTGCACCCGGACGCTGTCGCCCACGTTGAACTTCGCGGCCTCCTTGCGGAACTGCTCGCCCTCAATCTTGTCAAACAATGCAGCCTTGTTCATGGCAATCTCTCCAAAAACCGTTTCAAACCTGCTTCGCCGGCTTCCGCCAGCGATATTTCTCCCACAAATCCGGCCTTCTGGCCGCCGTCCGGCTCATCGCCTGACGATACCGCCACCGCGCGATCTCCGCGTGGTTTCCCGACATCAATGCCTCGGGAACGCTCCAGCCGCGGAATTCGGCCGGACGCGTGTACTGCGGATACTCGATCAAACCGTCGCTGAACGACTCCTCCACCGCGCTGGCCTCGTGGCCCAACGCTCCCGGCAGAAGCCGGGTCACGGCGTCGATGACGACCATCGCGGGCAGGGCCCCGTTGGTCAGCACGTAATCGCCGATGCTGATTTCGTCGTCCGCTAGATGCTCGCGGATCCGTTCGTCGAAACCTTCATAGCTGCCGCACACCAGCAACACATGACTCCGAACGGCCAACTCGGCCGCCACGGACTGCGTGAAGGGTCTCCCCCCGGGAGATGTGAGAATCACCCGGGTCTCCGCCCCACGCAGGGCTTCCACTGCTTCAAAGATCGGTTCCGGCTTCAGGACCATTCCTGGTCCTCCGCCGAACGGCCTGTCATCCACGGTCTTATGCCGATCGTGGGTCCAGTCCCTCAGGTCATGGATCCTCAGATCCAAGATCCCCGCCGTCCGCGCCCGCCCGACGATGCTTTCGTCCAGCGGACCGGCGAACCTGCCGGGGAACAGGGTGACTACGTCGATTTTCATGGGCTGTGCGCGGCCCTGTCCGCCCGCGCCCAACGCAAAATCAGTCCTCCACCAGGTCCACCGTGCACCGGCGACCCGACTTCGTGCCGCCCACCTGGAGCAGCGACCGGATCGCCTGGATGGTGCTCCCGCGGCGCCCGATGACCTTCCCGGCGTCGTCCTGCGACACACGGACCTCGAAGACGGTCATGCCGCCCTTCTCCGTGGCGGTCACTTCGACCGACTCCGGGTCGTCCACCAGCGAGCGGACGACGTATTCCACGAAGGCCTGCATGGCGCCTCGTCGTTCAGGCGGCAGTGGCCGCCGGAGCCGCCTTGGCCGCCTTCTTGATGAAGGACGCCACGGTCTCGCTCGGCTGGGCCCCGACACCGACCCAGTACTGGGCACGGTCGAGCTTGAGGGTGAAATTGGTACCGGCCTTTTGCGGCTGGTAGGTGCCCAACTCCTCGATGAACTTTCCATCGCGCGGGCTGCGGCCGTCGGCAACCACGATGCGGTACACCGGGTTGTTCTTGTTGCCGCCGCGCTTCAATCGAATGCGAACCATACAGATAATCTTCACAGACCCGGCCTATCCGGATCGTTTCCTTCAAAGGAGCGGGGACCATAGACCTGCCCGTTTCCAAGAGGCAAGAGATCATTTGATGCGATTCGCTTTCGGACAAGCCGGGAACGCATCCCGGCCCGGCTCCCATGCCGGATGACGGTACCGGACGACGATCAGATCCCCGATCCTCGCGTCCGGTTCCGTCGACGCCGACATGGGCGGCCCTTGTTGACGCGTGGGCGCCGGACAGGGAGGTTGACGGCGTTCCATGTCCTTTCCCGCAACGTTTCTGCGCACCTTCGTCTCGGTGTGGCTTCTCGTCCTCGCTGCAAGGGCCGCCACGCTGGTCCCGATGGGCGGCGAATGGCGCCATTTCAAGGGAACCGCCGCCCCATCCCCCGGCGCGCCGGAGGCCTGGCTTCTCAACGGCTTCAATGACACCACATGGGCCCAGGGTACGGCTCCGTTCCACTATGGTGAAACCGCCTTCAGCGGCGTCGGAACGGTCTTGTCCGACATGCAGAACCTCTATTCCACGGTATACCTGCGCCGGTCTTTCCGGATCAACGATCCCGCACTCGTCCAGACGCTGACCCTGCGCGCCCAGATCGACGACGGCTTCATCGTGTGGATCAACGGCCGCCGAGTTGCGACCGTCAACGCACCCGCCACCGACGCGGCCTCGACCAACGGCGCCATCGCATTGACCACGGTCGAGTACGGCGCCCCGGTCGAATACGACCTCGGAACCCCGTCCGGCTACCTGATCGCGGGGGTCAACACCA
>CAIYXO010000623.1 GCA_903930165.1 uncultured Verrucomicrobiota bacterium
CTCCAACCTGCCGTCGCCGTTCAGGCGGTCCTCGAGAAGGTCGGCCAAGGTGGCATCGCGACCCTCTCCGAAGGACCCGAGGGAACGGTGTACGGCCGCTCGATGATCGTGGCCGACCGTCTCGCCGACGGCCGGCTGGTCCTCGCGAAATGGGTGCGGCGTCTGCTGAACTGGAACGGCCGCGAGACCTCCGAGGCGGTCTTCCGCGACGAGGTCCAACGTCTGCTGGAGCCCAAGATGCGGGCCAACCGCATGCCGGTCGTCCGGTTCGTGGAACACGAGCGCGTGGTCACCGCCCTGGTCTCCGTGGAGATCCAGACGCTCAAGGTGCCGGTCGACCGTCACGGCGTTCCGCTGTGGCATCCGAAGGAACGGAACGTCCTCACCCCCGAGTGCACCGGATGCCCCCAATTGGAATCCTGCCGCCAGCTCTCCGCGGCGCCGGGAACCGCCCTGACCTGGCGGAAGCTCGGACTGGTCGACGTCCGCGGCAACCCGACGCGTCGCGGACGCGTGGTCAGCTTCTTCTCCGGAGGCGACGGATTGGCCGTGGCCGCCGGCCTCGAGGACGCGGGCTACGCGCTCGACGTCCTGGTCTACGACCTGGCCAACCTCGACGCCGGTTTCCGGTTCTGCGGCGTGGAGGATCGTTGGGGAGGCCGACTCGCCTTCAGCTGCCGGCGTCTCTACGGACCCCAGAGCTTCGAGGGCTACATGGAATGCGGCGTGCCGCCCAAGTACGGCAGCGGTGCCGAGACCGTGGTCCGCAGCGTGCACAGGGACCCGCACAGCAAGGCCCGCTTCGCCACGCAGTTCCTCGGCGACGGCGACATCGACCGCATCATCATCGAATGGCGCAGCCAACTGCGTCAGATCGCGCACGCCCCGAAGCTGGACTGGGATCGCTGGACCGGACTCCAGACGTTGGCCCGCTCGATCCTCCACGAGGTCCAATCGCCGACCGAAACCGACCTGCCGCCGCTCGAGTACAACCAGACCCGGCGCGTCGACCACCGTCTCGTCCTGCGACGCCATTGAACCGGCGGCCGCGGGGCCAATTGCCTGTTGAACCGTGGAAGCCGGCTCGGTTCCCATCCGCCGGATGATTCCTGTCCCGCCGCTGCGGCCCGGCCGCGCCATCGACGGCATCTCGGCCGTCCTGCTGCCGTTCCATGCCGACGGCACGGCCGATCTCGCGTCCTGGGCCTCGCTGGTGGAACGCACTTGGAAGGCGGGCCTGACGCCCGCGATCAACATGGACACCGGATACGCGAACCTGCTCTCGCGGCCCGAGCGGGCGGACATCCTCGCGGAAGCCGGCCGGATGGCGCGTGGACGCCGATTCGTGGCGGGTGCCTACATCGAAGGCGAATCCGGCGATCCCGCGGTCCTCTACCCGCGCGAAGCCGCAGCCATCCGCGCCGCAGGCGGCACGCCGATCCTCTTCCCCAGTTCGTCCACGGCGGACTTCGGTCGGGACCGGCTGGTCCGCCTGTTCCGTGAGGTGGGGACCGCCGTGCCGGAGTTCCTGGGCTTCGAGCTGGGAACCATGTTCGTCCCGTTCGGACGCATCTGGGACCTCGACACCTTCCGTGCGCTCATGGACGTGCCGCAGCTGAAGGGCGCCAAGCACAGCTCGTTGAGCCGCGATCTCGAATGGCGGAGACTGGTCGTCCGGGACGCGGAACGTCCCGACTTCCGCGTCTACACCGGCAACGACCTGGCGATCGACCTGGTCCAATGGGGCAGCGACTACCTCCTGGGTCTGTCGGCGTTCCATGTCGAGGCCTTCGCCGCGCGGGACCGGGCCTGGACCGCGGGCGACGGCCGCTTCTTCGAGCTCAACGACTGGCTGCAATACCTCGGCATGCTGGCCTTCCGCGCTCCCGTGCCCGCCTACAAGCACACCTGCGCACAGTTCCTGTCCCTGCGCGGAGTCATCCCCAGCGACGCGCCACATCCGAAGGCCGCGCGGCGTCCGGACTCCGACCTCGATCTCCTGCGTCCCCTTGCCGCGACGTTGGACCGCCTCGCCCAAGGCTGACGCGGAACCGCCTCAGCCGTGGGTCGAATCTTTGGCGTGCGGGACCCTCTCGCCCCTTTGGCTCATCGGGCCTGCCAGGCATCCCAGGCGAGCTTGACGGTGAGCACGCCGACCACGGTGAGGAACACCGGGCGCACCACGCCCGAGCCGCGGCGCACCACCAGCAAGCTGCCGGCGCGGGCGCCGACAAGCTGGCCGGCGGCCATGACCAGCCCGGCGGTCCACGCCACCTGCCCCGCGGCCAGGAACACGGCGAGCGAGGCCAGGTTGCTGGTGAGGTTCATCGCCTTCGTGTGGCCTGTGGCTTCGCGCAGGTCGAGTCCGCGGACGAGCACACACGCGATCATCCAGAAGGCGCCGGTGCCCGGACCGAAGAAGCCGTCGTAGAATCCGAGCAGCAGGCCGAAAAACAGTGCGAAGGTGCCCGGACCGAGGAGCGCCGGCCGGCTTTCACGCCCCAGGTCGGGCTTCAGCCAGGTGAACACCGCCACCGAACCCAGCAGGATCGGAATCACCGACCGCAGCAGGTCCGGCCGGACGCGACCAAGCACCCAGGCCCCGAGCACGGCTCCGACCAGCGTCGCGACCACACCCTTGCCGAGTCCGGGACCCTGGAGCAGGCCGGCGCGGAAGTAGGTCCAGGTGGCGAGCGCCGTTCCGCAGCTGGACTGGAGCTTGTTGGTGCCGAAGGCGAGCTGCGGTGGCAGGCCGGCGAAGAGCAGCGCGGGCACCGTGATCAGGCCGCCACCACCCGCGATCGCGTCGACGAACCCGGCCAACACGGCGGCGGCGAAAAGGGCGGCGAGGACAAGCGGAGGCACCGTCACGGCGCGACGTTGATCCGGCGGCCGCACGCGAGGCAAGGGCCTGGCCCGGATTCCGAAGATGGCCAACCTTGGGAACAGGCCGAAGCCGGCGTCGAGTCGGGGCAGAACACCGGACGCCCCTCCATCACAAATCCAATTGCTCCAGCAGCACCTCGACCGTGACCTGATGGTGATTCGCGATTCCGCTCAGGATCGCGCGCAAGGTTCCAACCTTGATGGGCCTGTGATTGGGGACGGTGACGTGATTTTGCCCACCTTGCAGGGTGCTGAGGCGAATATGGCTGCCATCCTGCCGAACTTGCGAATAGCCCAGCACCCGAAGAGCCCTGACCAGTTCCGGACCGGTGATATCGCGCGGAATCTTCTTCACAGAGCCAGGACTTCATCACGGACGAAGTGAAGCCGGATCAGGCTTGGGACCTCGCCGGCCAGCCCATCGCCGAAATGGCACTTCACGGCATCTCGGATCATGAGACGGAGGTCGTTCAAGTCGTCGCCCTGGGTATGGATGGCAACACCGAGTGCGGACGCGGTGTAACCCCCATCGACTTCGTCCTCGCGGATCTCAAAGATGATCTCTCGCATGGGTCAAGAATAGGGCAGCCAGGATCGGAGGCACAACACTCCACGGCGCTTTACCTGGGCTTCCCGCCCGAGGGGCCGGATTCCACCCCTTCCCTGCTCATTCCCGTTGCCCTCCCGGCGGCCCGCGGCAAGGCTTCCGGCTTCCAACAATGGCAAAGACTCCGCAGTACCGCTTTTGCGTCGGCCCCTGGAACTTCAGCACCGGACAGGATCCCTACGGTCCGCCGACGCGTCGTGACGAAACCTTCGACTGGAAGCTCGCGCAGCTGAAGACGCTCGGCTTCGACGGGATGATGTTCCACGACGACGACGCCGTCCCCGACATCGACTCCAAGTCCTCCGCGCAGATCCTCAAGGAAGCCAAGGAGCTCCGGAAACGCCTGAAGGGCGAGGGCATCGCGGCCGAAATGGTCGCGCCGCGCCTGTGGTTTGCCCCGCAGACCATCGACGGCGGCTACACCAGCAACGACCCGAAGCACCGTCGCTACGCGATCGACCGTTCCCGCCGGACCATCGACATCGCCAACGAACTTGGGACCGACCTGATCGTGTTGTGGCTCGCCCGCGAGGGGACCTACCTCCGCGAGGCCAAGTCCGGCGCCCGCTCGGTCGAACTGCTCGTCGAGGCGCTCGACGCCATGCTGAAGCACGATCCGAAGTGCCGCCTTTCCATCGAGCCGAAGCCCAACGAGCCGATGGACCACGCCTACATCCCGACCATCGGCCACGCCCTCGCCATCGCCCAGCTCACCCGCGACCCGAAGCGCGTCGGATGCCTGATCGAGTCCGCGCACGCCATCCTCGCGGGCCTCGACCCGGCCGACGAAATCGACTTCGCGATGAAGTTCGGGAAGCTCTGGTCCCTGCATCTCAACGACCAGAACGGCCTGAAGTTCGACCAGGACAAACCGTTCGGTTCGGCCAACCTCCGCGTCGCCTTCAACCAGGTCCGCGCACTCGAGCGGAATGGCTACGGCCGCAAGGGCGAGTTCATCTGCTTCGACGTCCACCCGTTCCGCACGACCACCGAGGAACGCTGGCTCTCGCATCTGGCCAATTCGCGCCGGACCTTCGAGCACCTGCTCGCCAAGGCGCGGAGCTATCCCGAGAAAGAGGCCGCCGCCCTGATCGCCGCCCGCAACTACCAGGACCTCGACCAGCTGGTGCTCGAGCACCTCATGGGCGTCCGCTAAG
>CAIYXO010000624.1 GCA_903930165.1 uncultured Verrucomicrobiota bacterium
ACTCCGGCACGGCGCTGGTTCCGGGAAAGCCCGAGGAGAGCCTGCTGCTGCGGACCGCGGCCCACCAGGTCGAGGACCTCGTGATGCCGCCCGCCGACAACAAGGCGAACGCGCCGGACCTGCGGCCGGAGGAACTGGGGCTGCTCGCGCTCTGGATCCGTCAGGGCGGAAAGGCCGACGACGTGGCGGACGATGCCCCGGCCTGGAAACCGATCGACCCGGCCTGGCGCTCCAGCTTCGCGGTCGCGATCGCGCCCGACGACCGCACGGTCGCCGTGGCCCGCGCCAACCGCGTCGACCTCCACGACCTCGCCACCGGCCGACGCATCGACGGGCTTGCCGACCCCGCCCTCGGAGGCGTCGCCCAGCGGGACGTCGTCGGCGCCCTCGCCTACTCGCCGGACGGCTCGACGCTCGCCGTCGCCGGCTTCCGCGAGGTGCGGCTCTGGCGGCGGGATCCCGCGCTCGTCACGCCCCGTCCGGTGGTGATGACCAACGGCACCCCGGACGTGGCCGCCTTCTCGCCGGACCGCACCCGCATCGCGTGGGTCACCCGCTCCGGCCACCTCGAGATCCGCGCCGCGTCGGCCGTCGGACCGGCGTACCTCCACCGCGACCTCGTCGCCTCCAATGCCGCCGTTCCCGTCCGGCTCGCCTGGTCGCCCGACAGCCGGTGGCTCGCGGTGGGCACCGGCGGAACCTCCGGCGTCGTCCGCCTCTTCCCGCCCGACTCGGCGACTCCGGGTCCAACGTTCCCCGCGACGAACGGCGTCGCCGCGCTGGCCTGGTGGGATGCCGGCCGGCGTCTCGCGGTGGCGCCCGAGGGAGCGCATTCCGTGCTCGATCTCCCGACACCGGCCAACGGCGCGACCCCATGGACCGCCGGACCGACGCTGGGCGGCGAGCCTGCCGCGTTCATCCACCTGGCCGCCGATGCCGACTCGGGCGGAATGCTTCTCGCGGCCAAGGCCGACGGCTCCCTCCGCCGCTGGGCCACGACCAACCTCACGGCTCCCAAGGACATTCCCGGTCGCGGCCCGCTCCTGGCACTCCAACCGCTCGGCACCGGGCCGCGCGTCCTCGCCAGCCTCGCAACCGGTGGCGTGGCCGTGCTGGACCCGGGAGCCCAGGAACCCTGGGTCGGCGACAAGCCGCTCGTGCTCGACCCGTCCGCACGGCCGCGCCGGACGCAGGCCGGATACGGTCTCGAACTCGCACGTGCCGAGATGGCCCGCGCCGGCGTGTTGAAGTCCGAGGGCGGTTCCGCACGGAAGTCCGCGGAGGAACAGCTCGCCAAGGTCCGGACCCGCCGCGAAACCGACGCCAAGTCGCTCGCCGACCTCGAGAAGCAACGGGCCGAACAGCAGTCCGTCGCGGACGCCGCGACCCAGGAGCGCGACGAGTCGGCCGCGCAGCTCGAGAAGGCGCTGCAGGCCGAGAAGGCCGCGGACGCCGCACGGACCAACGCCCTGGCCGCCGTCGGCCGGTCCGCCGCACGCCACGCCAGCGCGGCCTCCGACCTCGCCGCCGCCCGCCGGTCGCTCGAGGTCCTGAAGAAGGCCGCCGAATCCCCCACCCCCGGCTACTCGCTGGATCCTGCGGCCGCCCCGGGTCGCCTCGGAGAGGTCGCCGCCGACACCCTGGCCCGCACGAGGGAACTGGTACGCCAAGCCGAAACAGCTGCGGGGGAGAGCGAGAGAGCGGTGGCCGAACTGGACGCCGCCGCCTTCGCCGCAGGACAACGCCGCGCCGAGGCCGACCGGGCCCGGGCCGAGCTGCCGACCCGGAAGAAGCAGGCCGAGGAGCGGCTCGCAGCGGCCCAGAAGGCGGTGGGCGACCTCGCGGGCCGCATCACCAAGGCCAAGGTGGCCCTCGACGGCAGCACCCAGGATGTCGCCCTCGGGGAGCGGGCCGTCGCCAAGGCCGAGGCCGCGATCGCCGACGCCGGCCGCGCCGAGGAGTCCGCCAAGGCCCGCATCACCGAGGCCGAGACCTCGGTGAAGGCGGCCGAGGCCGCCGTCCAGGCCGCCACCTCGCGCACCGCCATCGCCTTCGCCGCCACACCCGACGCCGGGGCCGTCCTGTTGGCCGGATCGGACGGACAGGCGGTCCGATGGTTCCCCGGCGACGCCGAGCCGGAGGCGCCGTTCCCCGTCGGAGGCTCCAAGGCGTTGGCGGTCGCCGCCGTGGACCGGGAACGGTTCCTGGTCCTGACACCGGAAGGGATGTTCCGCGTCGAGCCGAGACGACCCTGGAGGCTCTGGAGGACGCTGGGCAC
>CAIYXO010000625.1 GCA_903930165.1 uncultured Verrucomicrobiota bacterium
GACGACGGCCTCCTCGAAGCGGGTGATGTACTTCACCGCGGACTTGGCGCGGAACTTCAGGTAGGCGGACACCGACCAGTAGCCGAACCCGAGCCGGCGCCGCACGCGGTTGAAGACGGTGTTGAGGGAGAGGATCCAGTCGTAGAGCCGGGAACCCACCTTCTCGAGCAACCGGTTGAAGCCGACGAGACCGTCGAACTGGTGTCCGTGCAGGATCAGGAACCTCCGTCCGTCGGCCCCGGTGTGGACGCAGCGTTCCACGAGGCGGACCGAGCCGAACCGGAATCCGGCGAAGTTCTCGAGGAATTCGTCGTGGTTGCCGTAGATCAGCGTGACCCGGGTGTCCTTGCGGCTCTTCCTGAGGATCTTCTGCAGCAGGACGTTGTATTCGTCCCGCCAGTACCAGCGGCGCTTCAGTTCCCAGCCGTCGACCAGGTCGCCGACGATGTAGAGGTGCTGTGAATCGTGGTGCTTCAGGAAGTCGAGCAAGGCGTCGACCTGGGCGTGTTTTGAGCCGAGGTGGATGTCGGAGATCCAGATCGAACGGAAGGTCATTGGGGCGATGGCGGCAGCACTTCCCTCGATCCACCAAAAGCCCGAATGCCGCCGTGCTCTCAAGCGGAAACCCCGTTCGTCGCGGAGATGTCGCATTCCGGTAACGAAACCCCGGATTCCGGAACCGGATCTCCTTCCGAACGGCCTTGGCGCAACCTCCCGGCCAACGGTGCCGAAGGGACAGGCACGGCGGGCCGCGAAGCATCTGGGGAGTGGGGAGGAGACCGCTGGTTTCCTGCCGCAGGACCGTACTCCGAATGGTGGTCGCCATCCCGGTCCCGAATCCGGCGATCCGGTGGCGTCTTGGCGTACTCGCGTGAGGTCGGTCTTCGCTCCAACGGAATCGATCAGCGTCCTTCCGACAGGCGGGTCACCGCGGCGTGCGCCGCGGCGGCCAAGGCCTTGCGGTCCGATTCCGGGGCCAGCGGTTGTCCGAAACGGATGCGGGCCCGGACGCGGCGATGGGTGAGGAGGTTGAGGAAATGGGGGAAGAAGGTCATGTCCCGCCAGTAACAGACCTCCTCCGACACCACGCCGTCCTCCAGTTCATAGCCGATCCAGGCCGGCGTCACGGTCCAGCCATGGGCCGCCGCCGGTTCGAAAAGGCCGGCGTGGAAGGGCAGGATGCGGTCGCCACCCGTGCTGGTGCCCTCGGGGAAGAAGAGGACCGGGACGCCATCCGCGATGACCTCCCCCATCTTCTCCGCGGCGCGGGCCAGGTCGGACTTCCGGGCCCGGTTGAGGAAGATGGTCCCGGAGAGCCGGGCCAACGTGCCGATCCCCGGCCAGCCGCCCACCTCGCTCTTGGAGACGAAGACCGTGGGCCCGCTCGCGGCGAAGACGACGATGTCCATGTAGCCGAGGTGGTTCGCCACCACGATTCCCCGCCCGGGATGGGCACCCTCCACCGTCCACTCGAAGCCGAACAACCGCAGCAGGGAACGGGAACAGCCGATCGACCATTCCGTACGCCCCCGGTACGAGCGGCCGTAGCCACCGGGGATGAAGCGCAGAATCCACCCGCCGGCAACGAAGACGAAGGCGACGAGGCGGAGTGCGGAACGGACGATCCGGATCAGCATGGGAAAAGCGTAGGCGTCTACCAGGTGCCGGTAGGGCTCGGCGGAAGAGCGCGATCGGAGGGCCAGACCAGGTAGGCGGTGCGATGGCTGGCATCCCAGGCACGTCGGAAGTCCGCCAAGGGGAACTCACGACGGACCCGCGACATACGGACCCCGGGGTCGTTGATGACCACCTTGTCGCCCGCGAATCCGCAGACGACCACGAGATGACCGTCGCCGGGAGCGATCCTGTCGGCGCCCTTGAGCAGGGCGTACGAGACCGAGACCGCCACGGGGATGCCCGCGGAATTCAGCGCCGCCAGGTCGTCCACGCCGCCGAGCCGGGCGACACAGGCCTGGAGCCCGGGTCTGGAACCGGCGAAGGCGGTGTTGAAGACCCAGTTCCCGGTGCCGCCCCAAGCGGGATCGTCCACTCCGGCGGCGACCACCGGAACCGGGGCGTCGATCTCCGGCCGTCCGAGAACGCCGGCCCAGTGGCCGAGCAGCATCGAGGTGCTTGTCGGACTGCACCAGCGGGTGACGCCGTCCGGGAAATCGGCCTGGGAACGACGCGGGACCTCCAGCGCCGGGACCTGGAAGGATCGCACCGGTTCCTCCCCAACCGGGCCCGCCGGATCCGGCGACCAGAAGCTCAGGGCCAGCAGGGGCAGGTCCGATGGAGGCGCCGACACGCGGACCCGGGCCGCGGTGGCTTCGCGATCCAACACCAAGGTGTCGGTGTCCAGATGCTGGCCGTCCGCCTTCTGCCCGCCGAGGCTGCTTCGTCCTGGCCCCGGTTCCGGGCTCCAGTCGGCGACCCGCCACCAGCGGCCCCAGTCGGAACCGGTGCGGACCTGGACCTCGACGCGACAGGAAACCGTGGGCCTGGGGTTCCACGACACCACCAACTCCCGGAACACAGGGCCCGGGGAGATCTCGATGGAAGTCCAGGTGGCGACCCCGGCTGACGCGTCGTCGCGAACGAATCCGGCAAGGTCGCGGATCCGGACCAAGCGTTGCGCGCCGGCTGCGTCGATCGCGCCGAGCAGCGCCGACGCCATCAGGACCGCGGGGATCCGGAACCGTTTCACGGGGTCACCCTACCGGCAGGCGTTGACCAGGGCCACGCCAAAGGAACCCTCGCGGGCCGGGGTCACTTCGAAAGGGACAGTTCCGCCTCGGGCGGCCGGGCCTCGCGGACGGCGTCGGCGATGCTCGCGGGTTCGGTGACGCGTTCCGGGGCGCCCTCCTCCTTGTTGAAGCGGACGCTGACGATCTTGCTGACGCCGCGCTCCTGCATGGTGACGCCATAGAGCACGTCCGCCATGCCGATGGTGCGCTTGTTGTGGGTGATGACCACGAACTGGCTGTGGTCGAGGAAGCGCTTCAGCACCGCGGTGAAGCGGTTGATGTTCGACTCGTCGAGCGGGGCGTCCAACTCGTCGAGCACGCAGAACGGGGACGGCTTCACCTGGTAGATGGCGAAGAGGAGCGCCACGGCGGTCATCGTCTGCTCACCGCCCGACAGCAGGGAGATGCTCTGGAGCTGCTTGCCCGGGGGACGCGCCATGATGTCGATGCCCGCCTCCAGGACGTCGTCGGCCGCGGTCAGCTTCAGGTCGGCTTTCCCGCCGCCGAACATCTCGGTGAACATCGTCTGGAAGTTCGTCCGGATCTTCTCGAACGTCTCGACGAACATCGACTTGGTCTCGGTGTTGATGCGGTTGATCACCTCGACGAGCTCGGACTTGGCCTTCACGAGGTCGTCGTACTGGGTCTGGAGGAAGGTGTGCCGCTGCTCGGCCTCCTCGTACTCCTCGATGGCCACCAGGTTGACCGGGCCCATCTCGTCGACCTTCTTCTGGAGCGTCTGGACCTGTGCGGCGACGGCGACCCAGTCCGTGGCGAGTCCGGCCGAGGCCATCTCGTCGAGGGAGATCGTCTCCACCTTGGCCTGGCCCTCCTCGGCGAGGGTGATGCGGATTCCCTCGCCGCGGATGTCCTCGAGGGCGAGCTGGTACTTCTGCTGGATGCGTTCGCGGAGGTTCTCGAGGGTGATGGTGCGCTGGGCCAGCTCGACCTCGAGCTGGGAGCGCAGGTTGTGGAGCGTGGTGACGCGGGCGCGGCGCTCGCGCAGCTGCTCCTCGCGGGCCTGGATCTCGCCTTCCACGAACTTCCGCTCGTCGACCAGTTGGGAGGTTTGGCCGGCGAGGACGGCGCGTTCCTGGGCGAGGCGTTCGATCTCGCGTCGGCACTGTCCGATGCCGGCCTCGAAGTTGCCGCGGCGTTCGTCGAAGAGCCCGCGTTCGCGCTCCAGACGCTCCACGGCGGCGGTGAGCTCGCGGATCCGTTGCTCGAGCGGGGCCCGCTGACGCAGGTGGGAGGCGAGCATCTGCTCCTCGGTGGCCAGCGCCACCTTGGAATCGTTGCCCGCCTGGGTCGCGGTGTCGCGGCGGGAGCGGAGGTCCTCGACCTCCACCCCGAGGCCGGAGACCCGGGAGGTGGCGAAGGCCTCGCGCTGCTCGAACTCGGCGAGCTGCGCGGCGAGGGATTCCCTCCTCTGGAGATTCGATCCCTCCTGCGAGGCCAGCGCCGCGAGCTCACGTCCGACCTGCTCCAGCCGCGCGTCGAGCGAACGTCGGGAGGACTGGAGCGCGTTGAATTCCCCCTGGCGGGTGGCGACCGCGACCTCCTGCTGGCGCAGCTCGGTCCGCGCCTGTTCGAGTCCGGCCTGGATGGCGGACTGCTCCGACTGCAACGCCCCCTTCGCCCGGCTCTCCTCGGCGATCCGTTCCTGCAACGCCGCCAGCTCCGACTGCAGCTCGGCGATCTGGTTCTTCCGGCCGAGGATGCTCGCCGGGGCCTTTCCGCCGGCCGACTGCGCACCGCCGGTCAGGATGCCGCGCCGGTCCAGCAGCTCGCCCGTCGGCGTCACGAAGTCGAATCCCACCGCGCCCGCCCGCACCGCCGCGGTGGCCGTGGCGAGGTCGGGAACGATGAGCGTGCGCTCCAACAGGGCGGTCACGAGTCCCTGCGCGGACTCCTCCACCGTGATGACCGAGAGCGCGGGGATGGCCCCTTCCGGGACCCCTGTGGCGGCGCCGCCGACCGCCGGGGCGAGCGACAGCGCTGCGATGCTGGCACGGCCCTTCTTGCCGGTGGCGAGGTCGTTGAGGATCTCCGTGGCGCCCTCGGGATCGGCGGTGAGCACCAGCTGGAGGAGCGTCCCGAGGGCGACCTCCACGGCGGCGACATGGGCGTCGGGGACGCGGATGCGGTCGGCCAGCGTGCCGAGGACGTGGCGGCTCTGCCTCAGCGCGGCGAGGGCGCCCGCGCCGAAGCCCTCGTGCTGGGTGTCGAGCTGCTCGAGCACCGTGAGACGCGAACGCTTCTCCGCCTGCTGGCGCAGGACGGCGTCGAGCGACAGCGTGGCCTGCTGGATCTCCGACTGGATCTCGCGGAGGCGCGCCTGGCGTTCCTCCAAGGTCATGCGGGACGACTGGACCCGTTCGCGTTCCGACTCGACCTGACGTTGGAACTCGTCGGTCTGGGCGTCGAGCCGGAGCCTCTCCTCCTCGAACTGGAGCCTCTCGGAACCGAGCTTCTCGAGTCGGACGACATTGCCCTCGAGTTGAAGCGCGAGCTGGTTGATCTCGTTGCGGATCCGGCCGAGCGCCTGCGTGGAATTGAAGGCTTCGCTCTGGGCCTTGCGCAGTTCCTCCTGCTTGAGGGAAAGCTCCCGCTCGACCACGGAGAGCGCCTCACGCTTCACGGTGAGGTCGAGCCGAAGTGTCTCCACGGCAGCCTGCGAAGAGGCGGTGCGTTCGATCACCGAGTCGAGCTCCGCTTCCGCGATGGACCGCCGCTCGCCGAACTGCGAGATGTCCTGTCCCGCCCGGGCGTTCTGCTCGGCGAGCTCGGCCAACCGCTGCTCGTTGAAGCCGATCGTGCTCTCCTGACGATCGCTCTCCCCCTTCAGCTCCAACCCCCGCTGCTGCTGCAACGAGATGCTGTGTTCCAGCTCCGTCAGCCGGGTCCGCAGCTGCAGCACCTCGTCCTCGAGCCGGATCAACGTCTCCTGGCCGACCTCGAGGTCGAGCTGGGCCCGTTCCGCGCCGGACTTCCTCTGGGCGATCTCCTCGGTCAGGACGTCGAACTGGTGACGCGCCAACTGCGTCTCGAGGTGCTGGAGTTCGGCCTGGAATCCCTTGAACCGCCGCGCCTTGCCCGCCTGGCGTTGCAGCGAGCCGATCTGCCGCTTCACCTCGCGGATCAGGTCCTCCACCCGCAACAGGTTCTGCTCGGTGGCTTCGAGCTTCCGCAAGGCCTCCTTCTTCTGCTGCTTGAACCGCGTGATCCCCGCCGCCTCCTCGAAGACCAATCGACGGTCGTCCGGCTTGCTCGAAAGGATCTGGGTGATGTTCCCCTGGGCCATGATCGAGTAGCTCGTCTTGCCCATGCCCGTGCCGGCGAACAGCTGCTGGATGTCCCGCAGACGGCACGAGGTCTTGTTCAGGAAGTACTCGCTGCCGCCGTCCCGGAAGACCCGCCGGGTCAACGTGACCTCGTTGAAGTCCACCGGGATGCCCGCCGCCCTCAGCGGATCCGCATCCACGTCCCCGATGGTCAGCGAGACCTCCGCCATGCCCATCGGCTTCCGGGTATCCGTGCCGTTGAAGATGACGTCCGCCATCTCGCCGCCGCGCAGGGCCTTCGCCGACTGCTCGCCCAGCACCCAACGGATGGCGTCCGAGACGTTGGACTTGCCGCAGCCGTTCGGTCCCACGATGGCGGTCACGCCTTCCTGGAAGTTCAGGCTCGTCTTGTCGGCAAAGCTCTTGAACCCGAGTACGGTCAGGTTTTTGAGGTACATGGCGACCCGATTGGGACGAATCCCCCTCCCCACTGGCAAGGGGGAACCCACTACTAATGGGGGTGAGTTGTTCACAACCCCACAAGATGATGGGCTCTTTTGTGAACAACTTGGGCTGGATTGGGGAAGCGGGCTCGGAATGGGGGTGGCCTCGGCCGGAAGTCCGGGGTTGTCGCGGAGGCCGTGTCCGAATTGCATCCCGGGAATGCTTCGTTCCCCGTTGCCCCTCGCTTTCGGACTCGCCTGCCTGCTTTTGGGCCACGCCCGCGCCGCGGAACCGCTGCCGGTTTCCACCCCCGAGGCGGAAGGTTTCTCCCGGGAACGGTTCCAACGGGTGTACGACGTGGTCGAGGGGGCGGTCCGGGACCGGCAGCACGCCGGCGCCTCGGTCCTGGTCGCCCGGAACGGACGGATCGTCGGCTGGAAGACCTTCGGCTCCCGCGATCTCGGATCGGGCCAACCGATGGAGAAGGACACCGTCTTCCGCATCTACTCGATGTCCAAGGTCGTCACCGCGGTCGCGGTGCTCCAGCTGGTCGAACAGGGCCGGATCCACCTGGACAGTCCCGTCGCCAAGTGGCTTCCCGAGCTGAAGGACCCCATGGTGATGGCGGGCGGGACCGCGCGGAATCCGGTGCTCGTGCCGGCCACCAACGCGATCACGGTCAAGATGCTCCTGAACCACACCGCAGGATTCACCTACGACTTCTTCGCCGGTTCGCCCGTCCATGAGCTGTACAAGAAGGCCGACCTCTGGAACTCGAAGGACCTGTCGGAGTTCATCGGCCGGGTCGGCCGACTGCCGCTGCTCGCCCAGCCCGGCGTCGCCTACAACTACGGCATCTCGGACGACATCCTCGGCGTGCTGGTGGAACGCGTCACCGGCCAGACCTTCGGCGAGCACGTGCGACGGAGCATCACCGAGCCGCTGGGAATGATGGACACCGGCTTCGACGTTCCGGAGGACCGGCGCGGGCGTATCGCCTCGCTGCACGAGATCCGGGACCAAGGTCTGGCGACGACGGCCCCAATCCTGGGAGTGCATCCCGAGCCGGGCCGCGGGATCGAGTCGGGCGGCGCCGGGCTGTTCTCGACGGTCGGGGACTACGCGCGCTTCGCCCAGTGCCTGCTCGACGACGGCCAACTGGACGGCCGCCGTATCCTGGGACGGAAGACCGTGGAACTGGCCCGGATGAACTCGCTGCCCCCGGGCGTCCGCGCCTTCGGCCCGGCCGACGGCTGGGGACTTTTCAGCGCCGTGCGGCTGGATCCGGTGGCCGCGGGCGAACCGGTGAGCGAGGGGACGTTCTTCTGGAGCGGCGCTGCGACGACGCATTTCTTCGTCGACCCGAGGGAGAAGGTCGTGGCGCTGGTGTTCTGCCAGCACGTGCCGTTCGACCAGCACGGCCTGTTCACCCGGTTCCGCACCGCCGTGATGCAGGCGCTGGAGTGAACCGGAGGGACGGGGTCAGCGCCTGGGGCGGACCATGATCAACCCGTTCACGATCCACGGGCAGGCGATGCAGCCGACGACGAAGAGTCCGATGGCGGCCGAACCGAGATCGGAGGCGACGCCGCCGGAGGAGTCGCCGGCGCCAAGGACGCCATGGGTCCAGACCGCGACGAACGTGAAGAGGGCCATCAGGGAGGCGAAGACGGCCATGACCTTCCGCGGCCAACCGTGCGGGACCGAGAAGCAGCCCGAGACGGGCAGCGAAAGGGCGAAGAACAGGAGCACGGGCAGGAAGAACCGGCCGGAGAACCCGGAGACGGCCCAGAGCGCCGCGGAGCCGAGGGACATCCCGAGACAGGTGCCGACGAGGTTCGCGCTGCGGGTCTCCTCCTCGTTCAAGGCGAGCCGGCCGTCCCGGTTCAACCGCAGCAGCAGGTTGAAGAGCGGCTGGGCAAGCCAGGTGAGCAGCGCGAAGACGAGATAGGCGTAGCGGATCGGATTGACCCAGGGCGCCAGATCCGGGTTCGAGGCGGCGAGGGAGCCAAGCAGTCGGTTCCCGATGTAGCCGCCGAAGACCACCGCCCACTGTGCGGTCTGGCTGAGCTTCTGCATCCAGAGGAAGTAGCGGAGCATCACCGCATAGACCGGGTTGCCGGCCTTGAGCGCCTCCACGATGCCGGACCGTGCCCAGTCGTTGTTCGGCTCGAGGCGCAGGGATTCCCGGAAATGGTGCAGCGCCCGCTTCCGGTCGCCCTGTTCCAGAAGGGTCCAACCCCGGTTGGCGTGGGACATCGCATCCTCCGGCGAACGCGCCAAGGTGGCGTCGATGGTCTCCCCGGCCTCCTGGGCCCGCCCCAGCTTCACCAACGCCAGGGCCCGGAGGTTGTTGCAGACGACGTGCTCGGGATCGAAGCGGAGCCCGTTCTCGGCGGCGGCGAGCGTCTCCGCCCATTCCCTTCGAGCGAACCGGATCTCGGCGTGGACCGCATGGTAGTCGGCGTCCTCGGGCTCCGCCCGCAGGGACTCGGCGATGGCGGCCACGGCTTCGTCGAGCCTGTTGCGCGCGATGAGCACGCGGGAGAGGGCGTAGTGGGAGAACGCGTCGTCCGGCGCGAGGCCGACCGCCTGTCTCGCCTCCGCTTCCGCCTCGTCGAAACGCTCGGCCGGAACCAGGCACAGGGACAGAAGTGCGTGCGCCTCGGCATTGTCGGGCTCGGCGGCCAACACCAGGCGGAACTGCTCGGCGGCCAGTTCCTCCCGATCCTGCCCCATGAGCAGACGGCCTCGTTCCAGGTTCGGATTCCGGTTCATTTCAGCGTGCGTCGGACCGACTCCCGCAGGGCTTCCCGTTGCGATCGCCGATCCCGACTCTTCAGTACGACGGCCGGAAGGATGGGCAACGCCATCGATAAGCCAAAGGCCAATCCGGTCGGGACCCAACCGTGCCGGTCGAGGAACGGGCCGGCCACCGCGCCGCCGGCGGCAACAGACGCACCGTAGACCAACGCCCAACGCCGGAGCCGCGAATCGCCGATGCGCCATCCCAAACCGAAGGCGACCGCCCCGGGAATCAGGCCGACGAAACCCAGGTAGACACGTCGGTCCCAGGCTCCAAGCAGACCTGCGATCCCGGCCAGGAAGATGGTCCCGGCCACCAGGAAGACGATCCGTCGTCGGCCCGCCCGAACGCCTTCGGCCAAAGGTGTCCGGGCGGAGGCGTGACGTCGGACGCGCCAGTTGTGGAAAGGCTCCCAAACGCAGGCCAGAAGGCCCGGAAGGTAAAGGAGCAGGCAGAGACCGAGGATCTTCAACGGGCCCTTCGAGCCGGAACCGGCCAGACGGACCGCGACAAACCATGGCAGGAGGAAACCCAACAGGACGGTCGCCCGGAAGGCGGAGGACCGCCTCATGAATCGGCGCTGCAGGACCGAAACCCAACGGTAAGGAGCGGACTCCCGCTTCGCGCACAGGAGTGCACCGGCGGCGGCCTCGTCCAAGGCGGGATCCAGGCGGAGGGCCTCCCGGAACGACAGGTTCGCGGACTGGTCCTCTTCCAGGTCGACGAGCGTCCAGCCGAGTCGGGCATGGAGTTCCGCGGATTCCGGCTCCAGGGAAAGCGCGTCGAAAAATGTCCGTCGCGCCTCGCCCAGCCTGCCCAGGACGACGAGCGCGGATCCCAGGGCCGACAAGGCGCGGACATCCCGTGGACTCAGGGAAAGGGCTTCCTCGGCGACGACCAGAGCCTCCGGCGGTTCGCGGTGGAAGCAGAGGAGCTCGGAGAGCCGGACGCGGTAGAGCGGCTCGTCGGGTTCCAGGGCGATCGCCTCCCGGACATCCGCCATGGCCTTCAGAAGGGCCGTTTCACGCAGAAGCCGGGCCCTTGGGGAACTCCAGCTCGCGCGCCCCAAGAGCGACAACCGGAGGTACGACCGGACATAGCGTGCGTAGGCGCTCCCGGGATCGAGTGCGAACGCCTCGCGCAGGGCGGCCTCGGCCGCCCCCAGCCGTTCCTGCGCGACACGCAACAGCGCCAGTTCGGCGTGGACGAACGAGGTGTCCGGCTGGTCCCCCTGGCCGCCTGTTCGAGTCGGAACTCCGCGGCATCCAGCTCTCCGCGCCGCCAATGGAGGCGGGCGTGTGCCAAGGCCCTCATCGGAAGGGACCGGGGCCGGTCCGGCTCCCTTTCCTTCCTGTCATGCCGGTCCAGCCCGCCGATGGCTTCCTCACGCGCATCTCGACGTCCAGATCCCGGCCGACCTCGCGGTTGCACCTGCGGTCACCATCGGACGGCGATCACAGCTTCATGTACTTCAGGATGTCGTCGTAGACGCCACCCTGGTTCGA
>CAIYXO010000626.1 GCA_903930165.1 uncultured Verrucomicrobiota bacterium
AGGCTACGGATGACGAACAACGGACGACGGCCAGGATCCGTCTCCGTGTCCTCGGTGTCTCCGTGGCCTTCGCCCTTCCCCTTCCCCGGGCACGGCGCCTGAGGCTGCGGGGAAATGGAGGGCGTCGGACCTGAGAGCGGGAAGCAGCGTGCGAAGCGGGGACCGCAGCCTGGCGGCCGAGGCTACAAGGCTACGGATGACGAACAACGGACGACGGCCAGGATCCGTCTCCGTGTCCTCGGTGTCTCCGTGGCCTTCGCCCTTCTCCTTCCCCTTCCCCGGGCACGGCGCCCGAGGCTGCGGCGCTACGCGGCGCGGATGGGGATCAGCAGCACCTTGTCGACACGGTGGCCGTCCATGTCGATGACTTCCACGTCGTAGCCGTGCAGGCGGAAGGTCTCCCCTTCGCGGGGCACATGGCCCAGGTGCTTCATCACGAAGCCGGCAAAGGTCTCGTAGTCGCGCTCCGGCTTCGGATGCAGCGGAAAGCCCGTCACCGCCCGCTCGAACTCGTCGGCTCCCAACATGCCGTCAACCAGCCACGAACCGTCCTCGCGGCGCAACGCCCGCGGCCGGGCCCGCATCTCGACGGTGGGCAGTTCGCCGATGATCGCCTCCATGATGTCGTGCAGCGACACCAGTCCGGTGATGCCGCCGAACTCGTCCGCGACGAGGGCGACGTGCCGTCCGGTCTGCTTGAACTTCTCGAGCAGGGTGGTGGCGGAAAGCCCGGCGGGGACCACCAGCGGGGACGTCATCAGGTTCCGCACGTGCACGGGGGCGCCGGCCGCGAGGTTGGCGTAGATGGACTTCACGCTGAGCACGCCCACCACGTGGTCCCGGTTGCCTTCGTACACCGGGAAGGCGGTGTGGCTGCTCACGACAATCCGGTGCCAGATCGCCTCGTGGGGATCGTCGACGTTCACCCAGATGATCTTGGCGCGGGGCGTCATCAGGTCGCGCACAGGGATGCGGTCGAGGGCGAGGACGCGTTCGACCATGTTGGACTCGGAGGGGAGGAACACGCCGGCACGCAGCCCTTCGCGGACCAGCAGGTTGACCTCGTCCTCGCTGACGGAGGCCTCGGGCGCGGGCTTGATGCGCAGCAGCGCGAGCAGGGCGTCGGTGGAGACGCCGAGGAGCGTGACCAGGGGCGAGGCGATACGGGACAGGAGCCGCATCGGTCCGGCCAGGGACCGGGCGATGCCTTCGGGATTCCCCAAGCCGAGCCGTTTGGGCAGCAGTTCCCCGATGACCAGGGTCAGGAAGGTCAGCAGGCCGACCACGACGACGAAGGCGATCTTGTCGGCATATGGAGCGAGCGCGCCGAGTTCCCGGAGGGGGACGGCGAGGCGGGCCGTGAGGGTGGCGCCGCTGAATGCCGCCGCGACGACGCCGACGAGCGTGATGCCGATCTGGACGGTGGCGAGGAAGGTGTTGGGGGACTCAGCCAGTTCCAGGGCGGTCCGCGCGCGGACGTCGCCGTCGTCGGCCAGCTTCCTGAGCCGCGATTTCCTAGCGGAGACGACGGCGAGTTCCGCCATGGAGAAGACGCCGTTGGCCAAGAGCAGGACCAGGATGGCGGCCAGTTCGAAGGCGACGGAGTTCATGGATCGGAGGAAGACGTCTTCGGAAACGACAGGGACCGCTCATCTCTAGTCCAGCGTGGGGCGGAGGCAAACGGGGGGACTGGTGGGGGGCAGTTTCAGGTTGAAGGGTTGAAGGGGCGATCGGGCTGCGAGGGACCGCGGCCTGGCGGCCGCGGCCACAAGCAACGGACAACGGACAAAATCCCCTCCGTGGCTGTCTGCCAGGAAGACACCGCTACGCGGCGCGGCGGATCGGCTCGTAGAACGTGTTCCGCTGCACG
>CAIYXO010000627.1 GCA_903930165.1 uncultured Verrucomicrobiota bacterium
GCCATCCGGGAGCGCCTGCTCGCCGGTGGCGAGGCGACGATGGCCTGGTTGTCGCGGCATCGGGCGCATCCCGACGGGGAAATCCGCCGACGCGTCCGCGCGGTGCTGCTCCAGCACGGCCGCGGCCGCGCGGACGTCGAGTTCCTGAACTTCTGCAACCGCCAGGCCGAGCACTTCGATCTCGAGGAAGCCTGCTGGATGCTGGCCCGTACCCGGAATCCCGACGCCCCGGTGGAGGCCTACCGGGCGCAGCTCGACGAATGGGCGGAACAGGCGCGTCCCGCGGTGGAACTGGCCGCCGACGGCATCGGCGTCGCCGCGGCGCTGAGCCATGTGCTCTTCGTGGAACACGGATTCCGCGGGAACAGCGAGGACTACTACGATCCGCTCAACTCCTACCTCGACGCGGTGATGGATCGGCGCCGGGGCATCCCGATCACGCTGTGCGCGCTCTACCAGTTCACCGCGCGCCGCCTGGGATTGCCGGTCACGGGCATCGGGATGCCGGGCCACTTCCTGTGCCGCTACCAGACCGTGCACGAGGAGCTGTTCCTGGATCCGTTCCACGGCGGGGTGGTCGTCTCCCGGGCCGAGGCGCGCCGACGGCTGTCGCACTTCTCGTTGGACGACCTCGACTCGCACCTCCAACCGCTGAGCGCGCGTCGCTGCCTGCAGCGGATGATCTCGAACCTGCAGGTGATCCACCGCGAACGACGTGACACCGAGGATTCCCTCCGGCTCGAGCGCTACCTGATGCTGCTCAGCCGTTGACCGCGGCCGCTGCGGTGTCTTCGAGCCCGATGATGGCCGGGTTCCCGTAGAGGGTGAAGCTGCCCGCCCGTTCGACGCGCAGGCGCAGCAGTTCCCCGACGTGCCGCGGCGAGCCTTCGAAGACCACGATCTTGTTGCTGCGGGTGCGGCCCTCGTAGCGCGCGGCGTTCCGGTGGCTGGGCCCCTCGACGAGGATCTCGACCTCCTGGCCGACCAGGGCGTGGTACTTGGCGAGCGCCAACTCGTTGATGACCGCAAGCAGTCGCTGGTGGCGTTCCTCGATGACCTCCTCGGGCAACTGGTCCGGCATCTCGGCCGCCGGGGTGTCGCGGCGCCGGCTGTACTTGTAGACGTACGCCTGGTCGAAGCCGACCTCGCGGCAAAGCGAAAGGGTGTCGGCGAAGTCCTCCTCCGTCTCGCCGGGGAAGCCCACGATGATGTCGGTGGTCACGCCGATGTCGGCACGGACCTCGCGGAGGCGCCGGATGATCGCGAGGTACCGCTCCCGGGTGTAGCCGCGGTGCATCAGCTTCAACAGGCGGTCAGAACCGCTCTGGACCGGCAGGTGCGCGCATTCCGCGAGCTTAGGCAGACGTCCGAACGCCTCGATGAGGTCGTCCCCGTAGCCCTTGGGATGCGGCGACGTGAAGCGGATGCGATGGATGCCGGGGATCTCGTGGACGGCCTCGACGAGCTGGAGGAAGGCGCTGCGACCCTCGCGCACCGGATAGAGACGGCGGCCGTAGCTGGTGACGATCTGGCCGAGGAGGGTGATCTCGCGGACGCCCCGTTCCGCCAGTCCGCGGCATTCGGCGACGATGTCCTCGATGGTGCGGCTCCGCTCCGCTCCGCGGGTGGAAGGGACGATGCAGAAGGTGCAGTGCTGGTTGCAGCCCTGCATGATGCTGACGAATGCGGTCACCGCGCCGGAGCCGCCCTTGCCCGTCTGGGGCAGGTGCTCGCGGATCGCCGACTGGCTGTCGGCCTCCTCGGCGACGTCCACCACCTCGGATTTCCGACCGGCGAGCAGGTCGTCGAGGAACTCGCCGGTGCGGTGGAACTTCTGGGTGCCGACGACCAGCCGGACGCCGTTGGACGGCTGCACGAGTTCACCGCCGCGGCTCTGGGCCATGCATCCGAGGTAGCCGAGCACCTGGCTGGAACCCTGCTTGCGGTTGTCCGCGGCGAGCGCGGTCATCTTGCCGATCGCCTTCTGCTCCGCCAGGTCGCGGACGCTGCAGGTGTTCAACAGCACCACGTCGGCACCGGACTCGCTGTCCGAAAGCGTGTAGCCGCGGGCGACCAGCTGGGCGGCGACCGCCTCGCTGTCGCGCTCGTTCATCTGGCAACCGTAGGTCTTGATGTAAACGCTGGGCATGGTCCGAAAACGTCGCGGAAGCTAGGTACCGTGTCCGATGATGGGAAGGAGGAATGGTCTCGCGGGCGCGGAGAACGTCCTCACGCAAAAGCGCCAAGACGCCAATCCGGCAACAATGCTGGGACCCGGGGAGAGTTCAGTCCGTGGGATCCGGTTCCGCTTCGGGAAGCGAGCCGTTTCCTCTCCGCTCCCCAGCGGCCTTGTGGCTTTGGGGCTTTGGGGCTTTGGGGCTTCGCGTGTCGGCACCCTGCGTCGTTCCCGGGACTTCGCGGCCTTGCCGCCCGTCAGGACAGGCGCCCCCGAAGCTTCTTCGCCCTCGAGACCCAGACCTTGTCGCGGGACTTCTGGAAGGACACCGCGTGCTTCTCGTCCTCGATGACCTCGTCGACCTCCCGGCGGGCGCCGTCGCGGTCGCCGGTTTCCGCAAGGAGTTCCGCGTACTGGACCCGAGCCCTCGGGTAGCTGTTCGTCTCGAGGACCTTCCTCCAGGAGGCGGCCGCCTCGGCCTTCTTTTCCACGAGGGTCTGGGCCTCGGCCAGAGCCATCATGGTGTAGCTGAAATCGTGGCGGGAATCCTCGCGGATCACGGACTCCAAGACCGGCAGGGCCTCCGACGCACGCCCCTGACGCAGCAGGCATTGGGCGAAGTGGCTCCGGGTGTCGATGTCCTCGGGATCCCTCTCGAGGGCGAGACGGTATTCGGCC
>CAIYXO010000628.1 GCA_903930165.1 uncultured Verrucomicrobiota bacterium
GGGAGCAGATGAAGCGTTGGAGCGTTGAAGCGTTGGAGGGGGCGATGGGTTGGGGCCATGCCCGGGTTGCCGACGGGGCATGGGGTCTGGTTGGGATGGGGGTGGAAGGGGATGGCTTGAAGGGCGGGCCGTCCGGATCCGCTCATCCGTAGATCGCGAGGAACTGCTTCCGGTAGACCCATTCCTGCGCGGGCAGCTTGGCTCTCAGGGTCTCGCGGCTCGTGGCGCCATGTTGGAAGCGGCGTTTCTCGAAGATCGGCATGTCCACGCCGAAGACCTGCCTCACGCCACGGCGCACGACCTCGCCCTTCAACGAGTAGAGCGTCGGGACGTCGTACTGCGTGAGGTCGATGAACGGCATGGCCTCGCTCACGGCGATGACGTTGCGGGACATCAACGGGCTGTAGCCGTCGAACCCGTACCTCCGGGCCGGCGCGTAGGTGCGGACGTAGCCGCGGCTCAGTCCGCCGCTGTAGGTGAGGGAATGCTTGATGCGGCCGACTCCCCAACCTTCGTGGTAGAGCATGAGGTTGTGGACCACCGAACGGATGGTGAGCTCGGGGTTCTCCTCGATGGGGTAGTCCTTGAGGTTCTCGTCGCCGCCGTCGCCGTCGAAGAGGTGCTTCCAGTCGGGATACCGCCGACGGATGCCGCGGCAGAGGGCCAATCCCATGGTGCCGCACTCCACGTCGAGCGGCTTGTAGTCCTCGATCACCCGCAGCGTCTCGGCGTAGTCGAGTTCGGAGAGGTCGGCGGGGATCTCCTCCAGGAAGAGTCCGAGCCCGAGGCGGCCGAGGAAGTCCCGGGCCTGGGCGAGGTCGGGTCCGTCGCCGAAGCTGAGGGTGAAGGCCTTCAGCCGGGACGGGCTCATGCCGAGCCGCCGCATCCCGAAGTAGGTGGCGAGGAACACCGCCCCGCTGTCCACGCCGCCGGAGAAGGCCACACCCACGGGTTGTTCCGCCGGGATGGATCCCAACTGCCGGGCGACCTCGTCGGCGAGCGCACCGACATAGCGGCGGCCGATCTCGTCGAGATCCGTCGGCAACGAGTTGCGCACCGGGGTGAAGTACCGTGTGTAGACCGGGTCGGGATCCGGGCAGCCGATGAGTTGGATCTCGACGACGTAGTGGGCCGGGACCATCCGGGTGTACGACGGGTGGAACTGGTCCGAGAGACCTTCCTTCTTCAACTGCTCGAAGATGGCGTCCATCCGGTCGGCGACGATCAGGGCCGGCCCCTCGGCGCGCTTGGCGAGGAAGTAGCGCATCGGACGGTCGAGGGAGCGGGCCATGCGGACGGTCTTCCCGTCGCGCGCAAGCAGGGCGAAGGAGCCGTCGATGCCGGACACCTGGTCTGCGTCCCCTGAGAGGACCCGTGCGCGGGCCTGCTCGAGGGACATGTTGCGGACGCGGTTCAGGGCCGGGTCGAGGAGGTCGACGACGCGTTCAACGTATTCGTGGTGCATATTCCTTCTGACGCTTTCCGGGATCAGTTTCCAGTTTTCGGCGTGTGGCGCTAGGGCTCCTGACGAGCCGTTGGGGATGTCTGAAATTGTGAGGAATCGGCTCGGCGGGAGCCTTCGCCCTACCGGTTCATTCGAAATCCATGCGGCCCCAATCCTCGGGGCGACCCTGTACACCCGACCGGGGTGCCCAGGCCAGCCGGGTGCGGTTGATGTTCTCGCCGGGTGCGGCGTCGGCCTTGTCGCCGTCGTAGAGGAAGACGTTGAAGCCTGCGCGCGCAGGGCGTCCGGATTTCAGTCCGGCCTCTTGGAGCGGGATCGACACGCGGATGGCGTAGCCACCGGAGGTCTTCCAGGAGAGAAGCCGGGTTCCGGGAGAATGCTTCTCCAAGGGGCCGGCGTTGGCATCGGCATCCCTGGCTCCCCGCACCTTTCCGGCGGAGTCGAAGGGGAAGATCCCGGCCTTCCAGCATCCGAGCGTGTGTTCGGCGCCGGCTGTCGGATCGATGCCGATCTCGACGGAGTCCGAGCGCCAATGGCCCTTGATGTCGTCGGGTTGGATGTTGCTGACGATCCGGTCGTCGTTGACGCGCACCTCGACGAAAAGCGACTTCCCGTCGTGGGCGACGCGGAAGTCGCCGCTGAGGTCGGCCGCGTTGTCCGGCTTCCCCTGCCAGGTGTTCCCGGGACCGATGGCGACGGGCTTCAGGGCAGCCCAGGCCGGATCGGCGTCCACGGAGTTCCAAGGGAGCCTTCCGACACGTCGGACCTTCAGGAGGGGAACCGGATGCAGTCGGACGGAAGCCTCGCCTGTGCCGCGGACCTCGGCGGCCAGGGTGACATCCTCCGCAGCGCCGGACGGCACGTCGACCTCGACAAGGCCGGGCGGCAGGAAGCGGGCCTTCCAGCCGGTTGGAAGGCGGAACTCCCAATCCCGGGCCCGACGGGACGACGACATGGCGAGCGGAAGGCGGTTGCGTTCGCCGGCGACGACGGGCAGGTCGGGCGAGAAGGACTGCGAAACCTTCTGGAGTCCGTTCTCGGCGACGAACCGCTGGTAGCGGGACACGGCGGGGCGGGGCCGGAAGGCGATCTCCGGGGCCGCGCCGGATGCGGTGGCCACGGGAACCGGGAAGGGGATCTCGACGGGCTTGGCGGGCAGTCCGGCAAGGAGGTCCGAGGCCTTGGCGGGCAGCGGTACGGCGGTCAACGCGGGCGTGAACCACTGGTTGGTCGTCCGCCGGAACCAAGGCGAGGTGGCCATGCCGCCGAAGCCCTGCGACCGGTGCCGGGACATCGCCAATCCGGCCACGTCGCGGGGAGTGCGTCCGTCGGGAAGGGGGCGGGTCACGTCCACGCCGACGGCGGACGGGGAGTCCGGACCTCCGCCCAGGAAGAGGCGCCGCGGCTGCCAGGTGGCAAGGCCCTCCACCTCGATCTGTTCGGGAAAACGGGCCGGATCCGCCGCGGCGCGGAACGCCTCTACGGCGAGCCAACCGGCGGCCTGGTGGTTGCCATGCTGACCCGGCGTAGGAGCGGGGTTCATGGTGATCATCACCTCGGGACGCAGCGCGCGGACGACACGGACCAGGCGCCGCAGGGTGTCCTCGTGTCCCCACTTCTCGAGGGTGATCCCGAGGTTCTCGGTGTAGGCGAAGTCCGCCCGGTCGAGGAAGTGGACCTGACGTACTCCGAGGATCCCGAGCGCCTCGCGGAGTTCGATTTCACGCAGCAGTCCGAGGGCGGGACCGAACTGGGTTCCGACCATGTTGCCGCCGCCTTCGCCCCGGGTGCAGTAGACGTGGGCGACGTGGCGACCCTGCCCGAGGGCAAGCGAAGCCACGGTCGCGGCCACGCCGGTCTCGTCGTCGGGATGGGCGAAGACGCCGAGGATGTCGGCCTTGAGCAGGGCGGCGCCGGTCGGTGGAGGGGGCGGAGATGTCCGGCCCGTGGCCGGGGTCCCTTGGGAAAAGGCCACCGGAGCGCCGAGCCAACCGATCAGCAATCCGAGCGCGAAGTGTCGGGTGGGCCAGGCGGACGGGGACATGGAGGTACCCTGCCGGGAAACGGCGTCCGCCGCAATGGGGCGGCTCAGGCGGCGGCGGGAACGCTCCGACCGATGATCCGTCCGCGGGTAAGGTCGAACGGGGAAAGCTCGAGGTCGACCGGGTCGCCAATCGCGAGCGTGCCGAGACCTGACTTCAGTCGGCGGGTGACATGGGCGAAGAGCACGTATCCGTTGGGCAGCCGGACACGGAAAGCGGCCTCGCCGAGA
>CAIYXO010000629.1 GCA_903930165.1 uncultured Verrucomicrobiota bacterium
GCCGTGGCCGCTGCTCGGGCCTTCGCGTTTCGAGCACGACTTCGTCTCGGCCCAGTTCCATTTCGAACGCGACGGCCTCAAAGTGACCCGGCGGGACTTCGTTCCCGAAGAGGAGCCCGCGTTGGTTTCGCTGCTCGAACTGCGCAATGAATCGGACCGGCCGCGTGAGTTGACCGTTCGTTTTTCGACCACCGTCCATCTCCTCCCCAGTTATGAATCGGGCCTGCCTGACGGTTCCGACGCCCTGACGTTTCAGGACGGTCTTCTGGTCGGCTCGGATTCCGCGATGCCCGGAACATGGAGCGTAGTTTCGGGCTGCGACCGGTCCCCGATCGGCCACGGAATCGCGGGGACCCATGGCTTCATGGACTACCGGGTCCGCCTGCCGGCCAAGGCCGGGGCCACCCTGGGTTTCCTTGTCGTCGGCGAACAACGAGGCGGCGCCGACGCCGCGCGGAAGCGTTTCCAGGCGATTGCCGGCCGGCCGCAGGAATTGCTCGAGGCGAAGCAGGCTCTCTACCGCGGCCGGATACTCGGTGGCGTCCGGTTCGAGTGTTCCGATCGAGCGGTCAATGACGCGTTCCTCAGCGCGAAGGCGAACGTGGTGATGTCGGCGATGGACCTCCGGCCCCATTACCCGGCCCCGTTCCTGGCCGCGGGGTTCCCGATCTACACCTGGCTCTTCGGCTGCGACAGCCTGCTCTCGACCGCGGGAGTCGCGGCCGCGGGATTCCAGGAAGAGGCCCGCGACACGCTGACCTGCCTGCTTCACTACGCGGACATCAAGAAGCAGGGGGCTCATGAGGTGGCCAGCAACGGCCGGCTTCTCGGTTGGGATCATGTCCAGGAGGGACCACAGCTGGTGGCCGCCTGCTGGGAACACTTCCTGTGGACCCGGGACCTCGCCTTCCTTCGGCGCGCCTATCCGGTCTGCCGAGGGATGATCGAACACATGATGGCCGCCGCCGACCGGGATCGCGACGGCTACCTCGAGGGTCCCGCACTGATGGAGCAACCCGGGATGGGATCCGAACGGCTGGACTCGGTGTGCTACCTCCATGCCGCCTACCGGGCGCTGGCCGGCATGGCAGAGACGTTGGGGGCCGCAACTGCCCAGGAATATCGGGGCCTGGCCGATGACCTGAGACTCCGGTTCAACCGCGACTGGTGGAATGCGAAGGAGGGAATGTGGGCGTGTTCCCTGCGGGCGGGTCAGGTGCAGACGATGGACGATTTCTGGGCCGTGGTTTTTCCCCAGCGGACTGGGATCGCCGATCCCGCCAAGGCGATCCGGGTGATGGACCGCATCCAAGCCGAGTGGGTCAACGCCACATGGGGTTTCGTAGCCCAGCGTAAGCCGGACATCAACGGAGAGGGGGTGGGCGTCGTCCACAACAACGTCCTGGCGCAGACCGCCTTCGCGTTTGGGCGTCCCGATTTCGCGTGGAGACTGATGAAGCAGTCGGCCCGGGCACCCACGGAAGAGCGGATGTTGGGCGCCTTCGACGAGACGTTGCCCGGGGGTGGTGACCTGATGCAGTTGTGGTCCTTCGCCCCCTTTCTCCAGAACATCGTGGAGGGCCTCGCCGGTGTCCGACCCCAGGCGGAAACGAACGGGGTGGACTTCTTCCCCCAACTGCCAGTTGGCCTCGAATGGTTCCGTTTGGAGGAATGCCATGTCGGAACCCACGCCGTATCGGTGGAGGTACGAAAAGCCGCCGCCGGCATTGCGATCACCGTGTCCCACGTCAAAGGCGATGCACCGCTGTCTGGAACGCTATGGCTTTCCCCGGGTGGAAATGGCCCGGTGCTCTTGAATGGCCGCGACGCGGGGCCGGTCCGGCGGTCCATGCCGACTTCCGGTGTGGAAGTGCCGGGCTTGGAATACCGGCTGGAGCCCGGACAACGACTGGCGGTCTCCATGGGGACTCCTTGAAGCCCGATGCCGTGGCGTCTCGGGTGCGCTTCCAGAAGCAGTCCGGTCGGGAATGGACCGTCGAGATCACCCAAGTCACGACGATCCCGGCGACGGGGTGGGGACCCCCGCTGAGGCAACGGTGCACAAGGGATCGGCACGCCAAGAACCGACCCCGATCAAGCAGGCTCCGTCTTGGCACCCTCCGCAATCCTGGTTGTGAACCCCGGCACCTCGTCAAAGCGGTGCGAGGTGGCGGTCTTTTCCTCCGGGATCTCCGCGGGAGAACCTACCTCCCTTCGGTGAGGAATCACATCCGGCCGCCGGTTGAAGGGCAGACCGCCATAGAACGCACGCGGAGTCCCGTCTTCCAGACCGCTTGGCGGCGTGGCGAGCCGTTCCCCACGGCATCGTTCCGCTGAGATCCGCCTGCTTTCCAACGGTTCCGTGTCGGCTGATGCCGGAGTTTTTGCCGGGTCGTCGGATGCCATGTCCGGGAATCCGCCCGCGCCTGCTTCCCGGAATCAGGGCGAAGCCGGCGTCGGCTTGCCGACGGACGGTCCGATGTAGGCACGGGCGATGACGACGTTGTCGAAGCACACCACGTTCGTGGGGTTCTTCGTCCAGCGGTCGGTGAAGTAGCTTTCCAGCGTGAGCGCGTTGGCCTTGAGCGTCTCGGACTTCCTCCAGGAGAAACCGCCCCAGTGGCCGATCCGTTTCCCGTCGATCCAGAACGCCTGCTCTCCGTCGGCCTTGCCCGGAGTGTTGTGTCGGAGCATGAACTCGGCGGACATCCATCGGCCCCGGGTGATCGTCGGTGACGTCGGTTCGGAAAAGGAGTTCCCCCAGTACTTGCCGTCCGGCGAGGGCGCCATCCCATGCCAGTAGCTGTAGAAGTTCCAGCGGCC
>CAIYXO010000630.1 GCA_903930165.1 uncultured Verrucomicrobiota bacterium
ACCACAACGGACAACTGACAACGCACGACGAGCGAAATCCTTCCCCTCCGTGTCCTCCGAGTCTCCGTGGCCAATCCTCCTCCGCTCCCTCGGGGAGTCTTTCAGCGCGCGAAGTGGCCGAGTTCCTTGAGTGAGACGAAGTCGGCGGAGCGCTGTTCGGTGGGGCGGCCGAGGATGACGTGGTCGAGGATCTCGATACGGAGCAGCATCCCGGAGCGGATGAGTTCGCGGGTGACGCGGATGTCGGCCTCGGAAGGCATGGGATCGCCGCTGGGATGGTTGTGGACGAGGACGATCGAGTGGCAACCGGCGGCGATGGCGGGACGGAAAACCTCGCGGGGATGCACCAGCACCTGGTCGAGCACGCCCTCGGAGATGGTCTCCATGCGCATCAGCCGGCACCGGGTGTTCAGCAGGAGCACGATCATGTGTTCGGTGTTCCAGCCGAGGGCCTCCTCGCGCAGCAGTTCCGCGACGCGTGCGGGGCTGTCCAGCACCGGCGACTCGGCGCGGCGTTCGCGTCCGAGGCGCCGTGCCAGTTCCAGCGCGGCCTGGAGCGTGGCGGCCTTGTCGGTGCCGATCCCCTTGACGCGTCGCAGTTCGTCGAGCGAGGCCCGGGCCAGGGCCTCGAGGCTTCCGAAACGCCGGACCAGTTCGTCGCCGAGTTCGACCGCGTTGCGGCCGCGGATTCCCGTGCGCAACAGCACGGCGACCAGTTCGCCGTTGCGGAGCACGCCGACGCCGTCGCGGGCGATCCGTTCACGGGGACGGTCGTCGGCGGGGAGTTCCGCCATGCGGGCGGGGGCGCTCACAGAGGCTTCGGCAGGGCCGGGAGCCGGATAGGCTTTCATTCCCGTCAGTGCGCGGGAGGGCGGAGTCCACGGCAACGGGCGACCCGGGCGCGATCGGTTCCCGTGGTCCATGGGTTCTCCTCGCCTTCCTGTTTGCCCACGGCAGCGGCTCCTGTTTGTCTATGGCAACCACCATGAAGAAGCTCGTCTCGCTCGCCGTCGTCGCGGCGCTCGCCTTTTCCACCCAGGCGGCCGACCTGGTCGACCAGGTCGCCATCCAGACCTGGACCCTCCGCAACCTGAAGTTCGAGCAGGTCGTGGAGTTCGCCAAGAAGCATGGCATCAAGGACCTCCAGGTCATCGGCAACCACATCGACCCCAATGCCCCCCAGGAGGAATGGGCGAAGAAGAAGGCCGTCCTCGATGCCGCCGGACTCCGCGCCTACACGTTCGGCGTCGCCGGCACCTCGATGGAGAAGGAGAAGAACCGCCGCCTGTTCGACTTCGCCAAGTTCATGGGCATCCAGCTCATCATCGTCGAACCCGGCGACTTCCGCATCTGGGACAACCTCGAGGAGCTCGCGAAGGAGTACGACATCAAGGTCGCGGTCCACAACCACGGCATCACCTCCCTCTACGGCAACCCCGCCGTGGTGCGCCAGGTCGTCATGCACCGCGACCCGCGCATCGGCGTGTGCATGGACATCGGCTGGATCACCAGCGCGGGCTTCGACGCCGCGAAGGTCTACAAGGAGTACCAGGGCCGCGTGTTCGACCTGCACCTGAAGGACAAGCGCATCGAGAAGACGCAGGGCGCGGACGTGTATTTCGACACCCACATCGGCGAGGGACGCGGCAACTTCAAGGGCCTGTTCGAGGAACTGCACAAGTCCGGCTACAAGGGCCGGTTGGCCATCGAGACCGACAGCGGCGACTTCGCCAAGAACCCGGACGAGTTCGTCGCCAAGGCCAAGGCCTTCGTCGAGGCCAATGGCAAGGCCGCGGTCCACTGAGTCGGACGCGCATGGGAAGGCCCGCGGGATCGTCCGGATCCGCGGGCCTTTTCCGTCGGTCCCGGTGAACTTTTCCTGTTTGTCGGCGTTCGAATCCCGGGTCCACGTCCACGTACCGCCGACCGCCTGATGGCTTCCGCCAACCCAGATCCCGATGCCGACCTGATGCTCCGCGTGAAATGCGGGGACCGGGCCGCCTTCACCGAGTTGGTGGAGAAGTGGCGGCATCCGGTCGTCGGATTCGCCTACCGGACGCTTCCGGATCCCGACGAGGCCGAGGACCTCGCGCAGGCGACCTTCGTCCAGCTGTGGAGGACCGCGGGCCGCTACGAGCCGTCGGCCCGGTTCTCGACCTTCCTCTTCACCATCGCGCGGAACCTCTGCCTCAACGAGATCCGCCGCCGCAGCCGGCATCCCGCGGACTCGCTCGACGCGCCCGCGGGCGACGACGACGCCCCGTCCCACCGGATCGAGGACCGGCAGCGGTCGTCCGCGGACGCGGATCTCGTCCGTTCCGAGCTCTTCGAGAAGGTCGAGGAGGCGCTGCGGGACCTGCCCGAGAAACAGCGGACCGCCCTGGTGCTCTGTCGCGAGGGGGAGCTGAGCTACGAGGAGATCGCCGTGGTCCTGGGAACCTCCCTCCAGGCGACGAAGTCGCTCATCCACCGTGCCCGCGAGACGCTGAAGGGCCGGCTCAAGCCCTACCTCGGTTCCGGCGAATGGAGTCCTTCGGAACCGTCCCGGGACGCCTGAACCAACCATGCAGGAGGGATTGGCACGCAAAGCCGACAAGCCGCTGGGCAGCAGGGAGGCAACCGCCGGTTTCCCGCGGCGGAACCGGTGATCGAATGTTGATCGCCATCCTCGGTCGCGGAACCGGCGCCCCATTGGCGTTTTTGCGTGAGGTCCGTCCTCGCTCACGCGGAGCCGCTATTCGGCGACCACCCGGACCTCGGTGAATCCGGCGGCGCGGAACAACGACTCGAGCTGCTTCCGGGCGCGCTCCTCGGCATCCTTCAGGATCCCACCCTCGCGCGCGGCGACCCGGATCTCGTCCAGGGCCTGCACCCGGGCGTTCTGCTCGAGATCCTTGTCGAAGTCGCGCAGCAGCCCGGTGGCGCGCTCGACCACCTGGGTGCGGCGGTCGTCCAGGTAGACGTCCAGGACCCTGGGCCTCGGGATGCGGATGCGGACGCGTCCCTCCGCGACGTCGATGCGGTCTGCGCCGACCTTGGACAGGTCGATGCCGGCGTTGACCACGCCGTGGGCCACCATCAGGAGCCGGTTCTCGCCGTACCACTTCACGTCTTCCACCAGCACCACCTTGTCGATGACGTAGCGCACGGTGACGAGCTGGTTCAGGTCCTGGACGCGCCGCAGCAGTTCCGGGGTGACGGCGATGGCGGTGGGGCGTTCCTCTCCGGGGCGGCGGCCGCCGATCCAGAGACCGAGCGCCAGCATCGCCACCAGCGAGGCGCCGAAGAGGAAGGCGAGTGGCGCCGTGACGGTTCGGTTTTGCATGTGGGCGGTGGAGGGGAAGCCGGGGAGCCGGGCGGAGGCGAAGCCTCACTCCAGCAGCGTCTGGATCGGAAGCCGGGCTTTCCGGGTCTCGCGCCCGCGCAGCAACACCACATCCACGGAGTCGCCAGCGGATCCGAGGATCTCGGCGACCCGTGCGGTTCCGTTGGTGACCGCGGGCTGGCCGGCGAGGGAGACGATGACGTCGCCGCGCCGGAGCGGGCTGCCGCCGGGATCGCGTCCGAGCACGGACTCCACGCGCAGGCCTTCCTTGACTGCGCTGAAGGCGAAGCCGAGCGAGCGGATGCCCGGCGTGGTGACCGGACCGGTCTCGCGGGCGATGAAATGGGCGGCCCGCGCCACGGGATCGATGCGGACCACGAAACGGCGGAGGGCCTCGAGCCCGAGCATTCCCTCTCCGTTCGGATGCAGGTCGGCGATCGGGCGCTGGAAGGTGAGATGGTGCAGGGTGAAGTCGCCGTCCACGCGTCCCGCCAGGTTCTCGACCATCCGGTCGGCGGCGGCGGAGACGTTGATGCGTGCGAGCGGACCGGAGAACGGGACCGAGGACGGGGGCACCGCGATGGATCCGGTGTACCCCGTGTCGAGGAGCAGCGCGAGGGGACGGCCGGCAACCTGGATCCGGACCGAAGGGCGCCGCGGCGCCCCTTCGAGGGCGAGCCGGACTCCCTCCGAGGGCAGCTGGGAACCGGCCGGTTCCATCGAGACCCGTCCCGCTCGGAAATCCAGGACCAGCCGCACGTCCTCGAAGAGATCCATGCCGGCGATGCCGTCCAGGTCGGGAAGCCCGGTCCTCGAAAGGGCCCGGAGATCGCTCTCCACCACTTCGGGCGCCTCCAGGTACCGCGCCCCGATGCGGAGCGAATCGAGGCGGAACACCCGCCTCGGAACGGTCCTTCCCAGGAACGTGACCGGGATCGGGGCTCCCGGCCTCTGTTGCGCCACTCCGGCCTCCGTCATCCGGGCAATGGCCCGGGAATCCAGGATCGTGCGGTTGGCGCCGGTGTCGAGGAGCAGACGGAACGGCCCGTTGGTCCCGTTCCACGCCTGGAGGAGGAAGCGGCCGTCGACCAGGCCCGCCGGGAGATCCACCGCCGCGGATTCGGCCGCGGCGGAAGCGACGGATTCCTCGCCTCGGAGCCGGCCGAAGGCGTCGGGCGTTGCGGAGGCGGCCAACCAGGTGGAGGCCGCCAACGTCAGGCCACGGAGGCGGAAGCCTTGGGGGAAGCGGCTGCGGGCCATGGCCTGTTCCGGGAAGCCGTCGTCAGGGCGTCACCGAAAGACGCTCCTCGGCGACTTCACGCTTCATCAGCACCCCCTGCTCCTTGTAGGCCCACAGGACGAAGTGGGTCGCGGTGGAGAGGACGCCCTGGATGGTGGACAGCTTCTCGGAAACGAAGGCGGCCACCTCGCGGAGGTTGGCCCCTTCGACCTCCACGAGCAGGTCGTAGCCGCCGGACATGAGATGGCAGGATCGGACCTCGTCGTAGCGGGAGATGCGCTCGGCGAGCTTGTCGAATCCTCCGCCGCGTTCGGGGGTGATCCGGACCTCGATGACCGCGCGCACCATCTCGCGCCCCAGCTTGTCCTCGTTCACCACCGCGCGGTAGCCGAGCAGGATGCCGGCCGCCTCGAGTTGGCTGATCTCCTCGCGGATCTCCTCCTCGGAACGGCAGAGCATCGCGGCCATGGTCGAGGGACTGAGGGAGGCGTCCTGACGGAGAAGCTTGATGAGTGCGTCCACGTCCCGAGTTGACCGGAGCGCGGCCTCCTGTTGAAGGCGGAAATCAGGCGGTCGCCGCGGGTCGCGTGGGTCCCCGAGGAACCGGGCCGAAGACGGCGCCACGCAAGGCCGCCTCGCCGCCGGGCCTTCGAGATTCCCGATCTGGGATTCCGGATCTGTCGCGGATTGCCACGGTTGGGAGCCGACGACCTCCTTCCGTGCGGCTCATTCTCAGGCCATCGAATGCAGGCCGAACATGTTCCCTTCGGTGTCCACGCACAGGGCGATGAAGCCGTACGGACCGATCGGGAACTTCTCCTGAGCGACACGTCCGCCCGCGCCGGCGGCCCGGGCCGACTCGACCGCACAATCCTCGCACGAGAAGTACACCAGCGTGCTGCCTCCGGGTGTCACTCCGTCCATCTTCACCAAGGCTCCACCGCAACCGGCGGCCTCTGGATCCATGCCGAAGGTGACCATCTCCATGCCCGGGACCGGGCTCTCCATCGTCTCCAGGGGCCGTGCCAGGACCGCCTCGTAGAACGCCCGCGCCCGGGCCATGTCCGTCACGTAGATCTCGAACCATCCGACCGGATTCCTGGGAGCGCTCATGGTGCATCCTACAGCGCCAAGGCGGCGCCGCGGGGTCAAGCGTCCGTTCCGGGCCCCAGATCGAGATCGAACAACCGACGGGTTTCGGTTTCGAATCGGTCGCCATGCCACGATCCCCGCGGATTTCCACGCCACGATCGGTCCTGTCCGGAC
>CAIYXO010000631.1 GCA_903930165.1 uncultured Verrucomicrobiota bacterium
CGCGACGTTCCGTGGTTCGTCGCCCAGGCGTCCTACCATACGCCCGAGGATCCGGGCTCGCCGTCGATCCGGGACGCCCAGGCGGAGGCCGTCCGGAGCGGACTCGCCTTCGCCGGCCCCGACACCGATGCCCTCACGGGTCGATTCCGGGACCTTGGCGGCCAAGGTGTGCACTTCAGCGCCGAGGGATTGCAGGTCCACGGCCGGCTTTGGGCGGAGAAGCTCGTGTCCCATTGGACTCCACGGTTCGCCGAAGAGGCGTCCGTGCCGGTGTCCCGTCCCAAACCTTCGGCACCCCGACGCGAAAGCCGGATCGTCGCCGGCCGACCCGGCTTCGTGCTCCTCCCGGAAACCCCGCTGCGTCGGAATCCCCAGCCGTGGGTGTTCTATGCCCCCACCCTGCCCGGCCTGCCCGACGCCCATGAGCAATGGCTCTTCACCCGTCTCCTCGAATCCGGGATCGCCATCGCCGGAATCGACGTCGGCGAAGCCTATGGAAATCCCGTCAGCCAAGAGGTGTTGTCGCGGTTCGCCACGGAGCTGTCGGAGAAGGACGCCTTCGCCCGGCGACCCTGTCTGCTTGGCCGAAGCCGCGGCGGCCTCGCCGTCGCCGCCTGGGCAGCCTCGCAGCCCGACCGCGTCGCGGGAATCGCCGGCATCTATCCGGTTTTCGATCTGCGCTCGTATCCGGGTGCGGAAAGAGCGGCGGGGGCCTACGGACGGAGCGCCGCGGAACTCGCCGCCCCCGATTCCCCCTGGAACCCGTTGAACAGTCTTGGCGCCGTGGTCCGCGCAGGAATCCCGGCCTACCTGGTCCATGGCGATTCCGACACCGTTGTTCCGCTCCCGGCCAATTCGGGCGCCTTTGTCGAGGCCTACCATCGTGAAGGGAATCCCGGCACGGCACAGCTCGAGATCCTGCCCGGCCAGGGACACAACTTCTTCGAGGGCTTCTTCCGTTCGCCGGGGCTGTTGCGGTTCCTCACCGAACGCGCCTTGGCCGGCGCCAAGCCCTGAATCGGGGATTCGGGCAAAGCCTTCCGCCGGCACCAACCCCGGTCACAGACGGCCGTTGTCGATCAGGCGGGTCGCCCCGAAGAACACCGCCATCGCCAGGTGCGTCCCGGTCCCGACCCGCTCCACGGGTTGGAGCGTCTCGGGATGGAAGAACTCGATGTAGTCGAGGCGGGCCGCAGGCCGGGTGGCCACGAGCGCCGCGAGGCGCTGGCGCAGGCGTTCGACGGGAACAGGACGCTTCGAACGGCCGACCTCCAACCGGGCCAGGCCGATGACCTCGGACAGGACCGTCGCCTGACGTCGCTGTTCCGGGTCGAGATAACGGTTCCGCGAACTCATCGCGAGGCCGTCCGTTTCACGGCGCGTCTCGGCGACCACGATCCGGACCGGGAAGTTGAGGTCGCGGGTCATCCGCGAGACCACAGCGGCCTGCTGCCAGTCCTTGGCCCCGAAGACCGCCACCTCGGGGAGCACGCAGTGGAAGAGCTTCGCCACGATCGTGGTCACGCCGCGGAAATGGGTCGGCCGGGAAACGCCCTCCATGCCCTGGGTCAACCGCTCCTCCACGACGTAGGTGCTGTAGTCGCCGGTATCGCGGCCGGGATACATGGAGGCGTCGGAAGGGGTGAAGACCACGTCCACGCCGGCCTCGCGGCAGAGGCGGCAGTCCCTGCGGAAGTCGCGTGGGTACTTCGTGAAGTCCTCCTTGGGCCCGAACTGTGTCGGGTTGACGTAGATGCTCAGCACGACCACGCCGGACGCGCCGACGCGGCGGCGGGCCTCGTGGACGAGGCTGATGTGGCCTTCGTGCAGGTAGCCCATGGTCGGCACGAATCCGATCCGGGTCCCGGCCCGAAGCCACTTCAGGGCCTGCCGCTGCATGGCGGCCGCGTCTCGCAGGATGCGCATGGCGGAATCATGCCGCCGGCCGCCACCACGCGCCAGTCCCCGCCCTTGTCGGCGGACGGGACGCGGTTACCGTGGCGGCGCATCATGACACTGGAGTTCACCAAGATGTCCGGGGCGGGGAACGACTTCATCCTGCTGGACAACCGCGACGGCCGCATCGTGCTCACCCCCGAGAAGGTGACGCGACTCTGCCACCGACAGTTCGGCATCGGGGCGGATGGACTGATGCTGCTCGTTCCCCCGACGTCCGCGGTCGCCGACTGGGCCTGGCGCTTCTACAACTCCGACGGTTCCGACGCGGAGATGTGCGGCAACGGGGCCCGCTGCTTCGCCCGGTACATCCAGCGCGTGACCGGCTGGAGCCTGTCCTCGGTCCGTTTCGAGACCGTTGCGGGAGTCATCCACGCGGAATTCGTCGGCGAACGGGTGACCGTGGGCCTGACACCGCCGCACGGGTTGCGGCTCGGTGAAGCGGTGACGACCCGTGAAGGGGAACTGAAGGTTCACTCGCTCAACACGGGCGTTCCCCACGCCGTGGTCTTCGTGCCCGACGCCGACAAGGCGATGGTGCAGTCCCTGGGATCCGAGCTGCGTTGGCACCCGCACTTCGCGCCCCGCGGAACCAACGTGAACTTCGCCCAGGTGCTCGGGCCGGACCACATCCGCGTCCGCACCTATGAACGCGGCGTCGAGGGAGAGACCCTCGCCTGCGGCACCGGCGTCACCGCCAGCGCCATCATCGCCTCCCGCGTCCACGGATTCCGGCCGCCGGTCCGGGTCCAGGTCCAAGGCGGCGACGAGCTTTCGGTCTCCTTCCGCGAGGAGGCAGGCGTCTTCCACGACGTCCGGCTCAGCGGCCCGGCGACCTTCGTCTTCGAGGGCCGGATCCGGATCTGACAGCCAACCCCACTTCGCCGTTCCCCGAGCAGGGTCCGGGCGATTGTGCATCGTCGACATCGGAGCGTGCCGTCCGCGCATAGCGCCGGCCGACGGTGCGCATACCATCAGCGGCACAGCGCCCAATCTCATGGACGACCCGCGTCCGGAAGCCATTCTCGTCTCCTCCCGAAGTCGCGAATGCGCCCGGTGCATCCGGCGTCCTCGGAAAGCGTCTCGCACCAAAGCCATGAACCAGCTGCTCCGTCACCTCCTGCCAGCCTGGGTGCTCCTCTGCACCGCGCTCGGCCTGACCGCCGACCCGCTCCGGGTCTTCATCCGCGCCGGGGTCAAGACCCACGGCCCCAACCAGCACGACCATCCGCGCTTCCTCGGCGACTGGACGAAGCTCCTCGGCGAACGCGGCCTCAAGGTCGCCGGAGCCATGGAGTTCCCGACCGAGGCCCAGCTCGCGGAGACCGACGTCGTCGTGATCTATGCCGCCGACGGCATGAAGATCACCGGCGCCGACCGGGAGCACTTCGAGAAGTTCCTCGCCCGCGGCGGCGGCGTGGTCGTCGTCCATGACGGCGTGGTCGCCGGCGACCAGCACGAATGGTGCAAGAAGATCATCGGCGGGTCCTGGCGTTGGGACGGCGAAAAGAAGACCCAGTGGCACGAGGGCAACGTCGGCCTCTACTTCGTCAACCCCACCCATCCGATCGTGAAGGGACTGTCGAACTTCGACTGGAAGGACGAGGTCTACAACCGCCTCGACATGGCCGACGACGTCGAGGTGTTGGCGCAGAGCTTCGTGGACGTCTTCAACATCTGGCCGCAGCTGTGGACCTATGAGAAGACCCTGCCGGGCGGCAAGGCCCCGTACCGGGCCTTCGTCAGCATCCCGGGCCACGAGTACGACTCCTTCCAGACGCCCCACTACCGGACCGTGCTGCTGCGCGGCATCGCCTGGGCGGGCCGTCGCGAGAACGTGGACGAGTTCTGCAAGCCCGAGGAGCTCGCCTCGCTCACCTATCCCGAGGGCGGTCCGAAGCGCGCCGACAAGGCCGTCTCCACCTTCCAGCTCCATCCCGAGTTCAACGTCACCCTGGCCGCGGACGAGCGGGTCGCCGAGAAGATCATGTCGGTGGACTGGGACGAGAAGGGCCGGATGTGGGTCGTCGAGACCCCCGAGTACCCGGGCGGCCGCGACGTGAACAAGAACGACTTCAAGGCGTACTGGAACCGCGCCCAGAACCCCTCGGCGTTCCCGGTCGGATCCAAGGAGGTCCGCAAGCCCCTGGACCGCATCTCGATCCTCGAGGACACGGACGGCGACGGGGTGATGGACCGCCGCTCGCTATTCGCGGACGGCCTGGAGCTGCCGACCTCCTCGGTGTTCTGGAAGGACGGCGTCATCGTGGCGCAGGCGCCGGACATCCTTTGGATCCGGGACACCAACCGCGACGGCCGCGCCGACAAGGTGGAGGTCCTCTACACCGGTTGGGGCACCTTCGACACCCACGCCGTGATCAGCAACTTCCGGTGGGGCCTGGACGGATGGGTTTATGGCTCGGTGGGCTACACCCGTGGACGGGTGAAGTCCGGCGACGGCAAGAAGGACTTCGGCGACATCGCGGCGGGCATCTACCGCTTCAAGCCCGACGGTTCCGCGTTGGAGCAGGTCGCCGCCGGCGGCTGCAACACCTGGGGCTGCGAGGTCGCGCCCGATGGCGAGATCCTCTTCACCACGGCCACCTGCGGTGAACCGATCTGCCATGTGGTCATCCCGGAGAAGATCCTCGCGCGCGGCCAGGTCGGCGGCATGAAGTCGTTCCTGAACGTCATCGAGGAGAACAAGATCTACCCGGCCTTCGACGAGAAGCGTCAGCCGTACGTGCAGATCGACTGGGTGGGAGCCTGGACCGCCGCGGCGGGTGCCGCGATCTACGACGGCGGCGCGTGGCCGGCCAAGTGGGCGCCGGAGCAGCGCTATTCGTTCTTCATGGGCGAGGCGACCCGCCAGCTCTTCCACCACGAGTTCCTGGAGCCGAAGGGCGCCACCTTCCAGGGCCGCAAGGAGGAGGGCCGCAAGCAGACGGAGTTCATGGCCAGCACCGACTACTGGTTCCGTCCGATCCACAGCCGCGTCGGGCCCGACGGCGCGATGTACGTGGTGGACTTCTACAACCAGATCGCGGTGCACAACGACACCCGCGGACCGGCGCACGGCGCGCGCAACGCGGCGACCCGCCCGGACCGGGACCACCATTTCACCCGCCTCTGGCGCATCCAGCACAAGGAGGCGAAGAAGCTTCCGGCCGCGAAGCTCGACCGGACCAGCGGCACCGCCCTGGTCGACGCGCTCCAGAGCCCGAACGGCTGGACCCGCAACACGGCCAACCGGCTGCTCAACGAGGATCCCTCGCTGATCGAGGGCGCGTTCCAGGACCTCTCGACGCTGATCGCCGACACCTCGGCGCCGGTCACCGCCCGCATCCACGCGCTGTGGATCTACCGCACCGCCGCCGCCGCCGGCCCGGTGCCCTGGAGCGAGCAGGTCTCCAACGCCCTGTTCAACGATCCCTCCCCGTGGATCCGCAAGAACGCCCTCCGCGTCGCCGCGGAACTCTCCACGAACCCGGACCGCTTGCGGTCGAACGAGGGGGATCCGGTCAAGTCGACCCGTGAAGCCGTGATCGAGCGCATCAAGGACACCGACGGACGGGTGAAGATCCATGCGCTGATGGCCGCCGGAACGCTTCCTGCCGACCGTTCGCTGGCCGACGCCGTCGTGGCGGCCTGGCCCACGCTGAAGGACCGCTGGCTCGAGTCGGCCGCCATCGGCGCCGCCGACCGCGACCCGCTCCTGTTCGTCGAGGCGGCTTTCGCCTCGAAGGACCCGGCCTTCCTCGCGGACCTCGTCCCCCACCTCGCCCGTCTGGTGGGCAACCGCAAGGACGCCGCGCTCGCCGCACGCCTCGTCCAGCTGCTCTCCCGCCAACCGGCGGCCACCGACGGCCTGAAGGCCTCGGTCCTCGAGGCCCTGGCCGCCTCGCTCGACGCGAAGACCGTCCCGCCCCTCGACGCCGACACCTTGGCGGCGCTCAAGTCGCTGCTGGCCTCGGGCCGCACCGCCGGCTCGACGCTTCCGCTGATCGCCCGCTGGAACGCCGGCGGCAGCCTCGCCGACGACCTGAAGCCGGCCATCGCCCGGGCCGCCACCCAGCTCGCCGACGCCTCGGTGCCCGACGACATCCGCGGCCGCATCGCCGCCAACCTCGTGGGCGTCCGCAATGTCGACCCCTCGGTCATCGGTGCCGTCGCCGGCCTCATCGCCCCGCAAAGCGGCCCTGCCCTGCAGAAGGCCGTCATCGAGGCCCTCGGCTCCGCACCGGAAGGCGCCCTGGCCCTGGTCTCCGCCTTCCCGCGGCTCTCCACCTCGCAGGTCGAGGCCGCCTTCGCCCAGATCCTCAAGCGCTCCGAATCCACGGCCGCGTTCATCGAGGCCGTGGCGCGGAAGGACGTCGACGTGAACCTCCTCGGCCCGGCACGCCTGCACCGGCTCCGGACCCATGGCGACGCCAAGATCGCCGCCCGCGCCAGCCAGGTCATCGACGACCTCAAGGGTCCCGAGGCCAAGGAGAAGGACGCCCTCATCAAGCGCCTCGAACCCGAGGTCGTGGCCGGAGGCGACGTCGCGAACGGCAAGAAGGTCTACGCCGCCAACTGCGCCGGATGCCACGCCTTCAAGGGTGAAGGCCGCAACCTCGCTCCCAACCTGACCGGCATGGGCGCCCACGGTCCCGCCGACCTGCTCGTCCACATCGTCGATCCGAACCGCCTGGTGGAACCCAACTTCATCAGCGTCAGCATCGAGACCAAGGCCGGGGACCAGTTCGACGGGATCATCGACCGCGAGAACGCCGCCGAGGTGGTCCTGCGGGACGCCTCCACGGACCACACGATCCGCACCGCCGACATCGCAAACCGCCGTTCCACGGGCCGCTCGCTGATGCCCGAGGGATTCGAGGCGCTGGGCGCGCCGGCGTTGCGCGACCTGCTCGCGTACCTCTGCGCCGACGACAACCGCTTCCGCCTCCTCGACCTCGGCGGTGCGTTCACCGCGAACAGCAGCCGCGGACTCTACATCACGCCGGAGAACCCCGACGACTCGATCGTCTTCCGCAGCTACGGCCTCAAGCGCATCGAGGAGGTGCCGTTCGACGTCGTGAGCCCCGAGAAGGCCGTCGCCAACGTCGTCGTCCTCAAGGGCGGCGCCCCCGACGCATGGTCGCGCAAGAGCCTGCCCAAGCGGGTCGAGGTGAAGGCGGGAGTCGCGGCCTCGAAGCTGCACTTCCTTGGCGGCGTCGCCGGATGGGGTTACCCGGCCGTGGGCGAGAAGGTGGAGGCCCTCAAGGTGACCGCCCACTTCGCCGACGGCGGCACCCAGGAGATGGTCTTCCGCAACGGCGTGGAGATCGCCGACTACCGCGGGCGTCCCGACGTGGACGGCTCGAAGGGACTTCCGTCCTGGACCAAGGGAGCGGGCCAGATCCGCTGGCACTCCCGGAACATCACCCGCGCCGGCGTGATCACGAAGCTCGTCCTGGAGAGCTACGACAACGACGTCGCCCCGACCCTCTTCGCGATCACCGCGGAGCTGGGCGCCCCGGCGGGTCCGGAACAGGCGGCGGCCCCGAAGGCCCTCCCGGTCCTGAAGTGGAACGCCGGTCTCAAGACGCTGCTCATCGGCGGCGGCGCCTCCCACGACTACCAGAGGTTCTTCAACCTCGCCGACGTGGCGATGCTGAACGGCTCCGGCCGGATCAGCGCGAACTACCTCGAACCCCAGGACGTGAGCGTCGAGTCGGTGAAGTCCGCCGACGTCCTCGTCATCAGCGCCAACAAGGCGTTCCCCGACGCCGCCGTCCGCGACGCCGTCTTCGCACATGCCGCGGCGGGCAAGGGACTCGTCCTGCTGCACCCCGGCCTGTGGTACAACTGGCCCAACTGGGCCGCGTTCAACCGCGAGCTCGCCGGCGGCGGTTCCCGGGGCCACGACCGCTACGGCGAGTTCGACGTCAAGGTCTCGGGCGCGAAGCACCCCATCCTGACCGGCGTCCCGGAGTCGTTCCGTCTCAGCGACGAACTCTACTACTTCGAGACCGACCCCGCCGGCACGGCCATCGAGGTCCTCGCCACCGCGCACTCCACCGCGAAGGACAAGACCTACCCGCAGGTGTTCGTGGTGAAGCATCCCAAGACCCGCATCGCCGGCATCACCCTCGGCCATGACGGCGTGGCCCACAGCCACGAGGCGTTCAAGGCCCTTCTCCGCAACGCCGTGTTCTGGTCGGCCGGCCAGGAAGGCTGGATCACCGCCTCCGCGAAGTAGCATCGGAGGTCTTCCTGCCCACGAAGACGCCGGACGGCC
>CAIYXO010000632.1 GCA_903930165.1 uncultured Verrucomicrobiota bacterium
ATCCTCCCGGCGGATGGAGATCACCCGGACCGCGCCGTGGAGGGCCTCGTCGAACCGGATGAGCAGGTCGCCGTGGATGTCCTGGCCCCGCTGTGCCCCGGCCGATCCCCCGCCGCGGAAACCCGTCGCACCGTCTCCAAACGGCGATGCGCCGCGGGCCTGGCCTGGCCGCGCTCCGAAGTGGCGTTCGAAGAAGTCGCTGAACCCTGTTCCCTCGAAATGGAACCCGTTGCCGCCATTTCCGGCCGGTGCGCCACCCGTGCGCCAGGCGGATGGATCGTTGGGTGGCTCGGGGTTCCCGCCCGACTTCCAGCCCGCGCCGAGCTGGTCGTATTTCCGCCGGCTCTCGGGATCGCTGAGGACCTCGTGGGCCTCGTTGAGCTCCTTGAACCGGTCTTCGGCGGTGGCCTTGTCCTTGGCGACGTCCGGATGGTACTTCCGTGCCAGGTTGCGGAACGCCTTCCGGATGTCCTCGTCCGTGGCGTTGGGATTCACGCCGAGCACCTTGTAGTAGTCCCGGAATTCAGCAGGCATCTCGCGGTGGCCCCGAGGGGGCCCAGTTGTTGACCACGACCCGCGCCGGCCGGAAGACCCGGACTCCCTGACGGTATCCGCGCTGGAGGACCTCCAGCACGACCTGGTCGGCCTGTTCCGGGTCGTGCGCCTGCGAAACCGCCTCGTGCCGGCGCGGATCAAAGGCCTGGCCGACCGAGGCCTCCGGCTCGATGCCGTGCCCGCGCAGGAGGGTCCAAAGCTGCTCAAGGGTCATCCTCACGCCCTCATGGAGCGGCCGGAAGCTCCCGGTCACCGCCACGGCGAGCGCCCGCTCGAGGTTGTCCACGGCCGGGAGAAGCTGGTGTATGAAGTCATCCCGCCACGCCCCGGCCCGCACGTCCCCCTCCTGGACCACGCGTTTCCGCAGGATCTCGAGGTCCGTGGCGAGCCTCCGGTTGAGATCCCGCTGTTCCGAGAGTTCGGCGCCGAGCCGGTTCCAATCCGCCTCGGTGGCCTCTCCCGGAACGGGGGGATCCTCCGGGGCCATTGGTTCAATCCATTCGGATTCGGGTCTCATTTCTTGGAGCGATCGAGGTGGTGCCGGCGCCTTTCCGGCCGTGCGAACCACCGGTCGGTTCCGGTCGGGCGGTCGGATTGAGGCGTGGCTTCGCGGTGCCATCGTGACGGGCCGCACGGTCAGGTCCATGGGGAGAAACCCGAACAGGCACGGGAATTCCCACCTTGCGGGTTCAACGTGGGGCGGAGGCCCGGGATTGCTCCGGCTCCGACCCGGATACGGGTAGTTGACCCCATGGCCCCGCATCGTGGAACCGGCGATCGTGCAGCGATGTCCAAGACTGAATCCGTGATCGCGGTCTATCCCACCCACAGCGCCGCTGAACTGGCGGTTCGTGAACTCCAGAACGCCGGTTTCGACATGAAGCAGTTGTCCATCGTCGGGAAGGACTATCACACCGAAGAGCACGTGGTGGGCTACTACAACACCGGCGACCGTGTCCGTGCCTGGGGTCGGGCCGGGGCCTTCTGGGGTGGGATGTGGGGACTCCTTTTCGGGTCCGCCCTGTTCTGGGTTCCGGGATTTGGCCCGATGCTGGTGGCAGGGCCCTTGGTCGGATGGATTGTCGCCGCTTTGGAAGGTTCGGTCATCGGGGCCGGCCTCAGTGCGCTGGCCGCCGCCCTGGTGAGCCAAGGCATCCCCAAGGACAGCGTCCTCCGCTACGAGACGGCCCTTGGCATCGGGAAGTTCGTGCTCATCGCCCACGGCGACACCACCGCGTCCACCCGAGCAAAGGGGATCCTGCATCGCTCCGGTCCCGACTTGGTGGAGCACCACCTGCCTGCCATGCCACCGGTCCTCTGAACCGGGAAAGGCCGGAAGGAGGAGCACGCCAAGAAACGAACCCGAAAGATCGTGGTCGGTTCCTCGCGGGAGGTCTGCCTCCACTCCCGTGGAATCGTGAGCGCTGACGCGGGTTAGGACTTCACCCCATGGCACCTCGGATCCGGCTCCTCCAGGGTGGTTGGGTTGTC
>CAIYXO010000633.1 GCA_903930165.1 uncultured Verrucomicrobiota bacterium
GTTTTCGACGAAGCCGCGCACCCGTGCCTGCCGGATGGCGTTGCAGAGGCCATCCTTTCCGTGGGCGTTCCCCAGGGAGTCCATGTCGACATTCTTCACGTAGTAGCCCTTCCCGAGGATGCGGACGGCGAGGTCGCAGGAATCGCCCTTCATGTGGAACTGGCATTCGCCGCAGGAAGCCTCGACGACCGTCGGCTCGTTCAAGGCCACCGGCTTCGAGGTGGAGCAACCGGAGGCGAGAGCGAGGATCAGCAGCGGCGCAAGGAAAGCCCGATTCATTTGGGAATTCTTGGTACGGGTTCCAACGAATCGCCAGCGTTCAGCGAGAGGCTCCGTCCAGGTCCGCAGGTGTTTCGGTGGTGCGGACATGGAATCCCATCTCACTCTGGGGCGGCTCGGATTTTTGGGGTGGGTCGAGGAGGCTCATAACCCGTTGGAGGATCTCCACGATCGCCACGTCATGGACGTCGAGGCGCCCCTTCAGCTCGGACTCCAGGTCGGCAAGCTTCCGGGCCAGCTGGCGAGTCTCGGTCAGCGCACTGCGCATCTTCAGGAAGGCGCGCACCACGAACACGCTCATCTGCACCGCCTGCGGGCTGTTCAGGACGTTGGCAGCCATGATCGCGCCGTGCTCGGTGAAGGCGAAGGGAAGCGTACGGCGACCACCGCGCCTGGGCTTTGAGGTGCCAGTTTGGCACTTCAAAGATCCCACCTCGTCGGCGGCCAGACGGAACATGAAGTCGGCCGGAAATTTCTCCGGGTTGCGCCTGACCGCACGGTTCAAAGCCTTCGTCTCGACCCCATAAAGCCGTGCCAAATCCGCATCCAAAAGGACGCGCTCACCGCGCAGTTCCCGGATCAGTGGCGCGACGGTTTCAATCGCGATCGAAGGCTGTGGGTTGCTGGACATAGTGAGATGGCCACCGCTCTTGGCGGTGGCCATCCCAATTGACCCACATTCGGTCGATTCGGCAGCAGGGCGAGCGGCGCTCCTGTCGAGGCCGAAGGCCCGAAACGGAAACCGACGTCAACGACCTCGGCTAAGCGTTCAGTTGAACGTGTTGTTCCGGTAGGCGCCCATGGCCGGAGCTTCCGGGTTCACCTCGGGACCGAAGTAACGGAGGGTCACCAGCGGCTCGGTCTCGCTGGTGTTCTCGAAGGTGACGCCCGCCTTCGCGCCGTCTTCCGTGGCGAAGTACTCGTCCTCGGTCAATTCGTGGAAACGGATGAGTTTCGGGCTGTTCAAGGGCAGCCCGTTGATCTTCCCGGAGCCCTGCACGCAGATCAGGCCATAGGCGCCGTTGTCCTTGATGGTCACCTTCTGGCCGGGGTCCACCGTCAGTTCCTTGGCGGTGAAGAGCTGTTCGCCATCCACCTTGCCGTAGACGATCCAGCGATCGACGAAGCCTTCCGCACGGGTGTCCGCGACGGGCACCGGCTCGAGGTAGTGGTTGTCCTTGAAGTTGGGATCGACGTTCTTCTCCCAGTCGAGCTGTTCGACGATGAAGTCGAGATCCTGATGGTACTTCTTGGGCATGTCCTTCACGAGAAGGCTCCAGGGAACTTCGCGTCCCTCGACGAGGTTCTGGTACATGCCGAACACGTCGCTGCCCCACTGCGGCTCATAGGTGCAGAGACTGCCCGGGGCGTGGAGGATGCAGGGGTCGATCAGCCACCCGGTTCCAGGCTTCAGGCGGTAGGCCTTCGAGAGATCGAGGATTCCGTTGTCGCCCTTGTTCCAGTTCTCGAGGCACTTCCGGACCTGGGCCTTGGTGGTGCCGGGTTCGAAGCCCATGAACGTGTAGGGGAAGTTGTTCCCCACGTTGTTGTGCTGGGGCGGGAAGTAGTACGACTCGGGCTTCCCTTCCTGACCCACCAGCTTGGCCTGCTTGGCCGACTGGTGCATGTGGTGGGGGATCGGCCCCATGTTGTCGAAGAACTTCGAGTACACCGGCCAACGGCCATACTTCTTCCAGATCGCCTTGCCCACCAGGGTCGCGCCGCAGTCTTCCACAGCCTGCGCCAGGGTGAAGCGTTCCTTGCCCACCACGCAGTAGTTCAGGCCCTCGTCTGCGGCACGCCCCTCGTTGGCGGTCGGCGTGGTCGAGGCGAACCAGCGCTCGTCGATGCCGCCCCGGTTCAAGCCGTAGGCGTAGGTGTCGTCCGGATGAAGCTTGATGCGGAGTCCGGGCTGGAGAAATGAGCGGGGAACCCAGGCCGGCGCCAGACGGAGCAGTCCGCCGGAGCGGGCGAGCTCGGCTTCGACCTTGGCACGGGTGTTCTTCTTGATGGTCTTGAGCTGCGAGACGGTGTTCATGGAGAGGATTCTGGTTCCGACGCCGTCACAGCGGGGTGCCGGAAACAGGAATCCGGAACTCCATCAAGTGCAGGTGAGCGGAACGGGAAAAGGCTAGCGGCCCGCGTGGACGCTCGGCCATCCGAAAAGGACGGGAAGCGGATGTCACGTCGCCTGGAAAACGAAACGCCCGCGGTTCCCGAAGGAATCGGCGGGCGGGTTTGGAACCGATGTCGGTCGGTCAGACGGCGGCGGCATGGGCCGCCTTTGTGATCGCATCGGCGGCGACGACCCGGTCGATGTCGAGAAGCGTCTTCACGGCGCCCCGGACCTTGGCCATCCCGAGAATGTATTCGGTGTCGAGGCTCCCGCCGAAGTTGGGCGTGTCCTCGATGTCACCGGCACCGAAGTTCACCACTTCCTCGACGGCGTCCACCAACAGGCCCATCAGTGCGGTCGCACCTTCGGACTGGCGCACCTGGACCACGACGATGCAGGTCTGGTCGGTGTCCTTGATGTTCGCGAGGTCGAATTTCCGGCGGAGATCGACGATGGGGATGATCTTGCCCCGGAGGTTGATGACTCCCTTCACGTACTCGGGCATCTGCGGCACGGGAGTCACCTCGACATTGCGGATGATCTCGCGGATCCGGAGGACGCTGATTCCGTAGGACTCCCGCCCGAGGCGGAAGGTCAGGTACTTGCCGGCAATGGAGGATTTTTCTTCAGCGGTGGCGATCATGGGAATCCGGGGATGGAAAACGGGCCACTGGAGTCATCGGCCGAAGCCGGGAAACCTTGAGAACCTGTCTGGGCCGAAGGCAACGAAGGACGGCGACCGCGGGCGGCCGGTTGAAGGGGAAGGCGACGCCGACGGACCCCTTGTCCGTCGGCGCGCCGGAATCCTGCCTTGGCAACCCGATCAGCCGAGCAGCTTCAAGACGCCCTGCGGGAGCTGGTTGGCCTGGGCCAACATCGCGGTGCCGGACTGGACCAGGATGTTGTTGCGCGCGTATTGCGTGCTTTCCTGGGCGACGTCCACGTCCTTGATGATGGAGCTGGCGGCGGTGAGGTTCTCGGCGCTGACGGTCAGCTGTTCCGAGGTGTAGTTCAGACGGGCCTGATAGGCGCCGATCGTCGCCCGGTTGGAGGCGAGTTCGGTGATCGCGGTCCGCACCGCGGACAGAGCGGTGGCCGCGCCGGTGGTCGTGGCGACGGAGGCGCTGGTGGCGCTCGAATAGGTCGTCGAGGCGAGATCGACGCCGCCCATCGAGAACGTGGAGCCGTCCGAATCGATGGTCACCGCGAGGGCGGTGCTGGAGAACAGCGAGACGCCGTTGAAATCCTTGGTCGCCGCCGAGGTGATGTAGGACGAGAGCTGGGAGAACTCGTTCTGATAGAGGGAACGGTCGGAATCGGTCTTGGTGACGTCCTGGGCGAGGATCGCGAGCTCGCTCATGCGATCCAACGCCTTCGAGACGCGCTTGAGATAGCCGTCCTGGGTCTGGGAGAACGACATCGCGTTCGCGACATTCGACTTGGCGGCCTCGGTCCGTTGGACCTGGGCGTCGAGACGCATGCTGACCGCGAGGCCGGCGGCGTCATCGTAGGGATTGACGATCTTGGAGCCCGAGCTCAGGCGCGCCAGGGAGCGCGACAGGGCGGCGGAACTCGCACTGAGGTTGTTGGCGGACGTCTGGGCCGCCAGATTGGTGTTGATGACCATACGGATCTAGGGGTGTTGGTTGCGTTGTTGGGCAGGACGGAATCGGAAAACGGTAAAAAGGGATCAGACCACCCGGGCGGTAGGCTGGGGCAGTTTGGGCAGGGTGCGGGGACGGTTCTTGGTGACCGCCTCCTGATTCGCCTTCTGGATCTCCTCGTACACCTCAAGGCGGTGAACGGGAACGTCGGCAGGGGCCTCGATGCCGACCTTCACGAGGTCGCCGTCAAGGCGGACGATCTTCACGAGGATGCGGCCGTCGATGACCACACTCTCACCGGGTTTGCGGGATAGAATCAGCATGGGACCTTCCGTGGTTCCGAATTGGGATCAGACCGAACCGAGCGGGTGCTGGATCGGGTAGGGTGAGTTCACAAGCACCACCTGTTTTCCAATCAGGGTGTGTCGATTGATCACGATCGGCCCCTTGAGGTTGACGGTGGAAGAACCGTCGGGACGGATCGTGACGATGTTGTAGATCAACGCGTCCTCCGGCAATTCGATGCCCAGGTACGCGACATCGTCATTGGACAGATCCGGCGCATAGTCCGGCAGGACAGCTGCTGGCGGCACCACCAGGAAGGCCAGGTCGCCTTCGTCGGGTACTTGGAGCCAGCAAAAGGGTTCCTCTTCCGGATTGGAGATGAGCCAGTAGCTCTTGATCGTTTCGAATCCCAGAAGCCCCAGCGGCAGGCGAACCGTTAGGGTCTTCGCCTGAGGTGTTTCAACGACGGTGCTCATGTCGAGTACCCGAAAGCACCACATGTGCCATCAATGCAAAACACTGATATTCAACACAGTCTATCAGTCCCTGCCTCATGGAACACTACGAATTTGCCGTTCCGGCCGGTGCCGACCGGCAAATGTGACCCATCCGGTATTGCCGCTCCGCTGTTTGCCCGGGGCTCGCAGGAAACCCACTTCGCATGGATCCGGTCGAAGGTACCCGGGAATCGGATCCCAGCGACGGTGGGCCCGCAGGAAACTGGAACCCGATGAGCCCGCATTCCCAGGACCTTCCCTGCTGCCCATCAACGCTTCCTTGCAAACCAGTCACATGGTGGCTATGCCACTAGTAGACATGATGGAATCGGAGACCAGTCCTCTTCAGAGAACGCCGGCGTACCATCAACTGCATGATCGGCTGCGGCATTTGGCGCTCTCGGGAGATATTCCGCCTGGGGGTCGATTCCCAACAGAACGGGAGTTGTCCCAGCGTTATCGGGTCAGCCGGGTCACCGCCAACAAGGCGCTTTCCCAACTGGTGATGGAAGGGTTGCTCCAGTTCCGCCCCGGGATCGGCACCTTCGTCCGCAAGGAAGCGCTCGAATTCGACCTGGGGGCGTTGGTGAGCTTCACCCACAAGGCGCGACACGCCGGAAGGGCTCCTTCCACCCGGGTGCTGGAGTTCGAGAGGATTGCCGGAACGGACCTTCCCGATGCCGTGCTCCAGGAACTGGGCGGCTCCGTCCCGGCCGGGGTCTTCCGGATGGTGCGATTGCGTTTGGCGGATGGCATCCCCGTGATCCTCGAGCGTCACCACCTCCGGGCGGAAGTCTGCCCGCAACTGCGACGGGAGGATCTGGAAGGCTCGCTGTACCAGCGGCTCCGATTGGAACCCGACCTGAGGCTGACCGGCGCGGACCAGGTCCTCCGGGCGGTCCGGTTCGGGAAATCCGACGCGGCACATCTCCAGGTGGAGGCCGGCAGCGCAGGGCTGTGGGTGCACGCGGTCGGTCGGGCCTCCAACGGACCGGCTTGGGTCGAAGACACCCTCTATCGCGGCGACCTCTACGGTTTCGTCAACACCATCACCATCGACCAGCCACAGCGCCCGGGCCGGATCACAACGATGTCGCTGTTCTCCCCTGCCCCGCCGCAAGCCACCGAGCAGACCATCCAATGAGATACACCTACGAAGAACTCGCCAAGATGATCGACCATTCCCTGTTGCATCCCACGATGACCGACAGGGACCTCGAGGAGGGTTGCCGCCTCGCCGCCCGGTACGGCGTGGCCTCGGTCTGCATCAAGCCGTACGCGGTGGGCTTGGCCGCCCGGCTCCTGGTGGGAAGCGGGGTCAAGGTCGGAGCGGTCATCGGCTTTCCCCATGGCAACTCCACCACCGAGTCCAAACGGCTCGAGACCGCGATCGCCTGCCGCGACGGGGCGGGGGAGATCGACATGGTGATCAATGTCGGCAAGGCCCTCGGAGGCGACTGGGAGTATGTGGCCGCCGACGTGAAGGCGGTCTGCGACGAAGCCCATTCGCACGGGGCCAAGGTGAAGGTGATCTTCGAGAACGACTACCTGACCCAGGGCGGTGCCGGACTGGATTCGGACTCGCTGAAGAGGCGTCTCTGCACGCTTTGTGAAGGGGCCGGTGCCGACTGGGTAAAGACCTCATCCGGATACGGCTTCGTGAAGCAGCCGGACGGTTCCTACAACTACAAGGGAGCCACGGAGCACGACCTGGCGTTGATGCGAGCCTCCGTGGGACCCGGGGTGCAGGTGAAGGCCGCAGGAGGCGTCCGCGACCTGGACGGCCTCATCCGAGTCCGGGATCTCGGTGCGTCCCGATGCGGGGCCACGGCGACGGCGGCCATGATGGACGAATACCGTCGCCGTGAGGCGGCCGAGAATTCGGGTGCCGCGGCCGGAGGCACCTCTTCGCCCGGAAAGCTCGGAGCCGGCGGATACTGAAATCCGTCGCCGTGTCCGGATCGGGAGGACTGGCCACCGGAGTTCCGGCTTCAGCCCCGGGGTTCGGACGCCTAGTTTGCCTTCGTGCTGCTTTGGCGTGAACCGATACCGGATGGCTGGCTGGAAAAGGTGCTGGGAAACCTCCCGGCGGTCCTGGTCGACCATGCCCATCTCGAAAGGAAGGCGGCCACCACGGCGATCAACCTCGAGAAGTACCGGGCGCTCTACGGTCGCGTCCACGAACTGAACGCCATCGCCATCGAGGAACTCCAGCACTTCGAACTCGTCCTGAGGCTGCTCAGCCGCCGTGGGATCCCGTTTGGCCAACCGTTCCGAAGTCCCTGGATCAGCGGGATGATGGCCTCAGTCCGTCCGGGCCAGAAGGCGTCGGTCATCGACCACCTGATCGTCTGCGCACTCGTGGAAGGCCGCAGTTGCGAGAAGTTCCAGATCTTGTCGAGGGCGCTGGTTTCCAAGGATCCGGAGCTTTCCGAATTCTACGGTTCGCTCGTGGAGTCGGAAGGCAACCACTACGCCTCCTACCTGATCATGGCCCGCCACATCGACGAGGCGGAAACGGACCGCCGGCTAGACTGGTATCTCGACCTGGACGCAAGATGGATCCGGGAGCCGAACCCGGAGCCGATGCTCCACTGAGGCCGCAAGACCCACAGGCGTGTGGACCCTCACCGGCCTACCAGAGGAACGAGGCCGCGGAAGCCAACTCCTCTTCGCCGCTCCGCAGGGAGACCCTCCAGGCCGAGACATCTCCCACCTTTTCGAACTCCGCCGGATCCAGCAGCACCTTCGTCCAGCGGCGGCGCAGGAACCCCCGGCTCACGGGCCGCTCAACCACCACGGGATCGGCTCCCTTGGACCCGCGCAACTCGAGGCGGAGGACACAGGGCGCCGACGTCCGCTCCTTGAGGGACCACAGCACATCGATGCGGAGGCCGCGGATGCGATCCGGGTGGCTCCTGAGGTCGGCCTGGTAGGCGTCGCGCTCGTAGAGGCTGGGCGAAAGCGCATGACGTCCCTTGGAATCCAGGCGATGGGGCAGCACCTTGACGACACGGGCTTCTCCGGCCGCGGCCGAAAGCAGTGGCAACAACGCGGCGACGAGGAGGGGACGGATCATCAGAAGGGCTTTGGCGGTTCCACCACGAGGACCGCGGGACGTGGTACGAAGACCGGCGTGCGGGAAGCGGCGGGAGCCTCGAGACCGGAGGAGAGGCCGGAACCCTGGGCCTGCGAGAAGAAGCCGGAACGACCGCCTCCCGAAGCGGCCGGGCTGCTGAAACTGTTGAACGCGCCGAAACCGGCTGGCGCGGCGGTTCCGCCCTGCGACGGTGAACCGAACGGACTGGCCGGAGCCGCGGCCGCACCGCCGAATGCGGAGGCATTCCCGGCGATGGCGCCATCGTCGCGAGGAATGAACGGCAACGCAGGGGCGACGGTCGGGTCGAACGATCTCGCCGGCTCCGAGGAGGCGCCGCCGGGAAGGCGCGCCGACACGGACGGATCCGAATAGGGATTTAGGAATTCCGCGGCTGCGCCTGCGGAAGCGCCTCCGAATCCGGACCCCGAAGCGGAATCCGAGGATGCCGTGGAGGATCCACCGGAATTGAACTGGAACCAGCCCTGCCCACGGTCCGTACCCAGGCCGAGGATCTTGTCCGCGGCGCGATCCCGGTCGAGATCCTTCGACTGCCCGGAGCGCTCCGACTGGGAAAGGATCCTGTCGAGCTTCTCCCTGCCGACGAACTCATCCTTTGCGCCCGCAGCGGAATCCTCTTCGTCGGAAGAGCCCTTCTTGGACTTTCCATCCCGGAGTCCCTTTCCGGAGAGACCGTCCGCGGACTTGCCATCCTTGCCGCCAGCCGCGGTTTCGTCGGCCACTTCGCGCCGGCTCCGGAACCTGCCGCGGTTGCGGCTGAAGTCCGGGATTTCGCTGGAAGGATCCGTCGGCTTCTCCATGCCGCGGGGAGTGGTGGAGCCCGGCTCCACCAGCCAGTTCTTCCGTCGATCAATCTCCTCCAGGATCCGCTTCTGGGTCTTGGGATCCATGATCGGAGCGCCTTGGCTCGGAGGAAGCGGCATGGGCAGGTCGATGCTCCCCTGGAGGGAGTTGCCGGAACGGAGGACGTCGAACTGCCTATTGCGCAGGAGCTTCTCCCACGCGGTGGCCCGCTTCGCCTCCGCCTCGGGGGGAAGGACCTGCTCCTTCTTCTCCTCCCCTTCCGGGCGACGGGCGCCGCTCGTCTGGGCACGTTCCCCCGCCGATGCCGCGAAGGCGATCAGCAGAGGCACCACCGCAAGGGAGACGCGCCGGAAAGACATGACCCTCCTTTAGCCGGCACCCCGGCAGGCGTCAAAGTTCCTTTGATCCCGGCGCCGAATCAGCGGGCCGGCGCGAAGCGTTCCAGAAGCTGTTGGGCGATCGCCAGGAAAGCGGCCGCCGGCTCCCCCGTAGGATCGGAAACCACGACCGGAACACCGGAGTCACCCGCTTCGCGGATCGCGACGAAGAGCGGGATCTCCCCGAGGAACGGCACGCTCTTCCGGGCCGCCTCGGCCTTGCCTCCGCCGTGGCCGAAGATGTCCACCCGGACCCCCTCGGGCGTCGTGAAGCCGCTCATGTTCTCGACGATGCCGAGGATGGGGACATTGACCTTCTCGAACATGGTCACGCCCTTGCGGACCACCCCAAGGGAGGCTTCCTGGGGAGTCGTGACCACCACTCCTCCGTCCAAGGGCACCGTCTGGCAGAGCGACAGCTGGGCATCCCCGGTTCCGGGAGGCAGGTCCACCAACAGGAAGTCCAGCTCACCCCAATCCACCTGGTGGATGAACTGGTGGATCGTCTTCTGGATCATCGGCCCCCTCCAGATGACCGCCTGGTCGGGATCGAGCAGGAATCCCATGCTCATCAGCCGGACGCCGTGTCGGACCGGTGGAACCAGCCGGGACTCATCCTCGGTGAGGGCAGGACGCCCGTGGATTCCCATCATCAGAGGGATGCTGGGACCGTAGATGTCGCAGTCGAGGAGTCCGACCCGGGAACCGAGTCGGGCGAGGGCCACGGCGAGGTTGACCGAGCAGGTCGACTTGCCCACGCCGCCCTTGCCGGAAGCCACGGCCACGACCCTGGCGATGCCGGGAATGCGGTTGCGGTTCTGGGCGCCGGCCTGCGGTGCGGTGGCCGCCGCCTGGGGTGTCGGCACCTGCACCTGGACATGCGCGTCGGAGAGACCCTCGATCTGGTTCCGCAACACGAGACGGGCGGCATCCGCGATCTGGTCGCCCACCTCCTTGTTGGGAGTGGTGAGCTCGATGAGGACCCCGACGGCGGTGCCGTCGATCTGCACCCCCTTCACCAGGCCGAAGGAGACGATGTCGCGGCTGTAGCCCGGATACTTGACCCCCCGCAGGGCGGCGATGACGGACTCCTCGGTGATGGCAGGCATGTTGGCGTGTTCGGAATGGCGGAGTTGAAAGCGTGAGGGCGGCATTCCGGAACGGAACGCCGCCCCCTTCGGAGGGATCCTAGCCGAGGAACTACTTCTTGGCCACCGCGCGCGGCTTGTCGGTGAGCGCCTGGAGGAACGCCGTGATGTCGGCGATCTCCGCGGGCTTCAATTCCTTGCCCAACTGGAGCCAGGCCATGGCCTTGACGGTTTCCTCAAGGGTCTTCTGGGAACCGTTGTGGAAGTAGGGGGCCGTCAGGGCGATGTTCCGGAGCGACGGGACCTTGAAGACGAACTCGTCGTAGTCCTCCTTGGTGACCTCGATGCGGCCCTTGTCGGACTTGTCGGCGTACTCGTTCAGGATGCCCAGCTTCTTGTAGTTGTTGCCTCCGAGCAGCGGACCGTTGTGGCAGGTGGTGCAGCCCACCGTCAGGAAGGTGTCCAGTCCGCTCTTTCCACCCATGGCGCGTTCGAAATCTCCCCCACTTCTTCCGTCAA
>CAIYXO010000634.1 GCA_903930165.1 uncultured Verrucomicrobiota bacterium
CCGCCACGGCTTCCAGGTCGCGCTGCGCCTGGTCCGCCGCAGCCCCGGCGTCTGCGGCGACGACGGTTGCGACGTTGGCCGCTCCGCGCGCAGCTTCCGCCGCCGCTGCGGCTTCCTTCGCGACCCTGTCGGCCTCTGCCGTCTGGGCGGCCTTGGAAGCCTCGTCGGCGCGCCTCGCCTCTTCCGCGGCTGCCGCTGCCTTCTCGGCCTGCGCCTTCGCGACGAGGTCGGCGTCGTTCGCCTGCGTCTGGACCAGGACCGCCGTACGCGCGGCAGCCCTCGTCTGAAGGTTGGTTGCCACGGCGGCAGTCTTCACGGATCCGGTGAGCTTGGCGGCGTTGGCGACGAGCGTCTGCCTGGTGGGCGGCGCGGCACGACCGGCGAACTTGCCTGCCGAGATGTCGGCGAGCAGCTTCGCGACCGTGTAGCCGACCATCGCAGAGGCGGTCGGCGTCCGCGGCGTGGCGATGGTCCTGTCGACGAACGTCAGCGTCTCCGGCGTGAGCTGCCGCAGGGCGGCAGCGACCTTGGCGGGGTCGAGCCTGCTGAAGGCGTTGGGGCGAATCGCCTTCAGGTACAGGGCGGCGAACTGAATCGGCGCCATGGACGGGTTGCGGTTGCTCGACAGCCAGAGGTAGTTGAGGTGCGCCATGAGCGCGTTGACGGGCGATCGATCGACGCCCACGTCGACCATCGCCATGGTCGGCGTCGGTGCCTGGATCGTCGCTCCGAGTCCTGCGTAGCTCATCGTGTCCTCCGACCGTTCGTGTTCAGCCACGGCGGGCCATCTTCCGCCGAGCGACGGATGCGGTGACCGCCTTCGCCGCCGTACCCGCCACCGGGCAGCCACCTTCCGCGCCGATTGCGCCTTCGGCGCTGCTTCTTCCCACGCTTGCTCTTGCGGTTCGCCGTCACCGCCGCCGCTGTCTTGGGCTTGCCCATGAAGACGTACGCGATGGCGCCGATCGCCACCACGCCGCCCGCGAGCAGGCCCCACACCGGCACGCCGCCCACGTCCTGCGTGAAGAAGCTCTCGGTGTTGGGCTCCGTGGTGACGGGGTAGTAGGCAGCCGGGTCGGGCGTTGCTGTTCCCGGCGTGAGGGCAGCCAGGAGTCCCGTGACGGGGTCGATGGCGCCGGTGATGGTCGCTGCCGCACCGCTGCCACCGCCAGAGCCACCGACCTGATGGAAGTTGGTGTTGGCCACCGTCGTTCCGGGCAGGCGAGAGGGCAGGGCGCCGATGATCATGTGCGCCACCGTGTTCAGGTCAGCGCCGGTCAGCCCGCGTGCCGTCTCCAGCACCGCGTAGAGCCGGCCCGACGGGACCCCGTACGCAGGCCCCCAGCCGGCCGCCACGAGGTTCCCGCGGAACGCCGTGCCGACCACTGCTCGAAGTGCCGAGACCGCCTGCGGTGACGTCGTGGGCGTCAGGCCGGTGACCTGGAAGCCGAGCGCGTACCGAGAGCCGGTGGGCACCGCGGCGCCAGCCGGCAGATCGCCCAGCCCCATCAGGCCATCTTCGTAGTAGCTCATGGTGTTCCTCTTTCAGCGACGGTTGCGACGCGAGCGGGACCGACGCCTGCGGTTCGCGACCATCTTGCCGCGGCTGGCCTGCCAGGTGATGAAGAGCGAGATCGCTCCGAAGACCACGCCGGCCAGCGC
>CAIYXO010000635.1 GCA_903930165.1 uncultured Verrucomicrobiota bacterium
GAGGATCTCCCTCAGGGCCTCCGTCCCTCCCGTCGAGGAACCGATGAGGATCACGTCCCGTGACCGGGGGCCGGGCCCGCCGGGCGGTGCCTTCGTCGGGACATGGTTCAGGACGGCGGCGACCTGGTGGACGTCCGAAAGGTGCCTGGGGCCGGCTGCTGCTGCCGTCGCGGCCGTCGCCGGGGCCCGGGCGGGCAGCGGTTTGGGTACGGGAGCCGCCGGGGCGGCGGGGCGCCGGATCCGTGCCTGCGCGGCCGCGCGGATCTTCGAGGCCAACGCCTGGCCGTCGCTGTGCGCGGAGAAAGAGCCGCTCGGCTTTCCGATGAAGTCGATCGCCCCGGCCTCCAGGGCCTCCATCGCGATGGCCGTGGCCGAACCGGTGTGCGAGCTCATGATGATCACCGGAGTCGGCCGGTGCTTCATGAGCAGCCGCAGGAACGTGAGCCCGTCCATGCGCGGCATGTTGATGTCGAGCGTCACCACGTCCGGCTGGAGCTCGAGGATGCGGTCTCGGGCCTCGTAGGGGTCGGCCGCGGTGCCGACGATCTCGATGTCGGGCTCGGCGGCGAGGCTTTCCTGGACGATCCGGCGCACGAGCGCGGAGTCGTCCACGACCAGGGTCCGGATCCTCTTCTGGCCGCCGCCGTTCATGCCTTGATCTGGAACAGGGTCTCGATGGTCTCGAACTCGTCGCGGGTGAGGACGACCAGCTTCTCGAGCATCTTGGGGTCGAGGCCGAGGATGGAGAACACCGTGTTCTGGCTGCGGAAGGCGAAGGCGTTGTGGCCGTATCCGTGGCCGAGGGTGTAGGCGATGAAGTTGGAAAGGTAGACGATCGAGGCGAGCCGGTGGTGGGGCTCGGCGGCGGAGGGCATGTGGTGGAAGCGCACGGCCACGGCCACGGAGGTCGGGAAGTTCCACCGTTCGAGCAGCCGGCTGCCCAGTTCGGCGTGGTGGAATCCGAGCACCCGCTTCTCCGCCTCCAGCAGCGAACAGCCCTCCTTCTCGAGCGTCCGGATCAGCTCGAGGCTGTTGTCCTCGATCACCTGGGCGATGATGACCTTGCCGAGGTCGTGGAGCAGTCCGGCGGTGAAGGCGATGTTCTCGTCGTTGCCGGTCATCCGGGCGAGCAGCCTGCCGGCGACGCCGGAGGTGACGGAGTGCTGCCACAGGTCGCCCTCGCCCATGCCGTAGGCCTTCTGCGCGGGCCGCAGGGAGCGGGCGGCGCTGACGGCGACCACGAGCTGGAAGACGGTGTTGAAGCCGAGGCGGAAGATGGCCTCGCCGAGGTCGGCGACGCGTCGGCTGGCGGCGAACGCGGTGGTGTTGCTGGCCCGGAGCACGTTCGCGGCGAGGCCGGGATCGTACTGGATCAGCTGCACCACACGGGTGGCGTCGGCGTCGTCGGAAGACAGCAGCTGCATGAGCTGCGGAAGCACCCTCGGGGCCGGGGGCAGGTGCTTCACCTTGTCGATGAATGCGTCTAGCTCCTGCATAGGGGCACCTCGTCCTTGCTGCCGGAGATCCGCAGCGTGACGGATCCGTCGGAGACTCTGAGCATCATGGTTCGGTTGACCTGGCCGCCGACGGCGCTGGCGTGGATGGTGAGGCCGTTGCGTTCGAGCGTCCGCAGCAGCGCCTCGTGGTTCCGTCGGCCGATGTTGAAGAAGTTGTTGTCGTCGAGGATCTGGGCGCCTCCGGCGACGCAGACCTTGAGTCGGGAGCGTTCGGCCTTGAGCTGGTAGGCGGCCCGGAGCAGCGCCGGCACCGCGGTGTCGACGAACATGGCCGGGTTCGCGATGCCCTTCGCCGGATCGATCGTCGAGTCGGGCAGCATGAGGTGGAGCAGCCCGCCGACCCGGGCGACGGGATCGTGCACCGAGATCCCGAGGCAGGATCCGAGCGAGTAGGTGGTGAAGACCACGTTGGGGTTGTTCGACACCGCCATGTCGGCGACGCCGACGATGACCCTCTGGTCGAAAGGTATGATGCTGGGTGAGGCGGCCATCTTGAGGGCGTCAGGTCAGGCGGTAGACGCTGGGCTTGAGGCATTGGAACGGCACCTTGAGGCCGTTGAGGCTCTCGGAATGGCCGATGAGAAGATAGCCGCCGGGAACCAGGTGCCGCGCGAGGCGGTTGACCAGCTCCTCCTGGGTATGGCGGTCGAAATAGATCATCACGTTGCGGCAGAAGATGACCTCGAACTTGTCCGGGAACTGGTAGTCGCCGAGCAGGTTCAGGTTCCTGAAGGTGAGCCGGGACTGGAGGTTCGGCTTCACCCGGTAGTGGTCCTCCCATTCGCCGCTGCCGCGCTGGAAGTGCCGGCGGAGCCAGTCCGGCTTGATCGCGGCGAGCTTGTCGGTCGGGTAGATGGCCTGACGGGCGGTGTCCAGGGCGCGGGTCGAGATGTCCGTCGCGAGGATCTTCCAGTCCCATTGCCCGAGGGGGAAGTGTTCCGCGAGGTAGAGTGCGATGCTCCACGGTTCCTCTCCGGTGGCGCTCGCCGCGCTCCAGACCCCGAATCCGCGGCGCCCGTCCTTCAACAGCCCCGGCAGGGCGGTTTCCACGAGGAATCGGAAGTGGTCCTCCTCGCGCAGGAAATGGGTGTAGTTGGTGGTGAGGGCGTCGAGCAGGCGGGTGAACTCGGCCGGGTCGCCGGTCCGTTCCAGGTGGCTGGTGTACTCTCCCAGCCGGATCATCCCGAGGGCCCTCAGGCGTTTGCCCAGGCGCGCCCGGATCAGCGGTTCCTTCCCGTCGTGGAGGCGGATCCGTGAGCGGCTGTAGATCTCGCGGACCACCCAGGCGCAGGCTTCCTGTTCCGTGTGCTCTCGGCCGTGCTGGGTGGTGGGGGATTTCATGGGCCAATACCGGCACGAGGGCATCGGCAGATTTCCCGGTCCCCTTGAGGCTTGCCGATGGGGAAAGGGCTTCGAAAACCGAAGTTCCGGGGACACCCCGGGATGGGATCCGGGAAGCCTCCGGCAGGGCGTCGGGACCGAGGTGGCGAGGGCGGGACGGAGCGGAGCAGGATGTCCGGGTCAGCCGGGCGTCCCGGACTCCTTCGCCAGCTCGCGTGCGAGGTACTGTTCGACCATCTGGAACTTCGCCACGTTCTCCGGCTTCAGGGCCATCAGGGTCCGGTGCGACTCGAGGCAGCAGCGGAGGACCTCGGCGCGTGTGCCGGGGGCCAGGTCCTCGGCGGGACCGGTCTCCGTGACGCCGGCCGCATCGGCCGTCGGCAGCAGCGTGACCAGCTCGAGCACGCCATGGTCGGCAAGGGTGTCGAGGATCCTCTGCGGCGGCCTGTGGAGGGCGAAGGACACACCGGAATCGCGGACGAAGCCCGAGATCATCCCGGAGAAGCCGCTGTCCATCAGCAGGATCTCCGAGAGGTCGAGCACGAAGCGGCCCACCCCGGCCGACCGGAGCCGTTGGACGGCGGCCTCGAACGCGGGGGTCGATTCCGCCGCGGCACGGCCCACCAAGCGGATGTAGGCGGTATCCCCATCCACGCCGAGAGAGATCTTGCAGCCGGGCAGCGGCATTCCGGGGTGACTATCGGATGGGGGTCCGGTGGGTCAAGCTCCCGGGTTCGGCGGCTTCACACCTCGTTCTCGTTGAGGAACCGACGCCCGAAGCGTTCAACCAGTCCGAGGGTCACCGCGTAGGCGGCCCTTCGGCCGGGGGTCAGGTGGGAGGCGTGGAGGGCGTTGGACTCCACCACGGGGAGACCTCCGCGCCGCCGCTTGAACTCGCCGGCGCCGGAACTGTAGTTGAGCAGCTGGCCGCGTTCCGCCACGTCGGAGAGGAGCAGGGCGACCAGGTGTCGATAGAGCCCGACCCCCGGCGGCAGCGTGGTGTCGTAACCGATGAAGGGGGTCGAGGTGACGTCTCCCTGCGAGTAGCATGCGTAGATCCCGTCGAGGACGCCGGTCGCGTTGCGAAGCCCCCGGAACTCCATCCAGCCTTCCGCGAGCGCCCGCTCGACGAAGCGCCGTGTGTAGCGCGGGTTGAGGGAGGAGTGCTTCTCCACGTAGAGCTGCCGGTAGAGGGAAAGGATGCGTGGCACGTCCGCGGCACGGAGTCCGTCGGGCCCGACCACCTCGTATCCGGCGAGCTTCCGCAACGCCTTCAGGTCGCGGCGCAGGGTGTCCTTCGCGAGGAACCCCGGTTCCCGGCCGTCGAAGAAGTAGACGCGCCGGCTGGCGAAGACGTGGTGTTCGGCGTCGCGGAACGCCTGCGGCGGGATCGAGCCGGGGAGGTCGTTGAGGCACCTCACCAGGATGGCGTGGTCGGGGAACCGGCGGGAGAGCAGCCGGGTGGCCTCCCCGATCGCCCCGGCGGCCTCCGGGGCGTGGAGGTTGGTCGAAAGCAGGCCGGCGCTCCATTGGACCGTGCGGTCGAGGCGCCAGGTCCTGAAGGCGACCGCCATCGCCCCCAGGCCGATCCGGGCCAACCGGCGCAGCGCCGGATCCTGGACCAACGAGAGCTCGGCCGCCGGGTACGCGACGTACTGGGTGTGCAGGGAACACGGGAAGGCGGCCCCGGGCCTGCCGTCGTGGACCGTCAGCGCGAAGCTTCCGGCCGACGTCCGCAGCACCCCGGATTCCAGCCTGAAGTTCTCGGCGAGACGCGAGGGACCCTCCTCCAGGAATCCCCGCCAGTAGCCTGCGTGTCCCCGGAAGTCCTCGTCCACCCAGTCGACCGCCTCCGGTCCGAACCGGATCCCGGGGCCGGAAACCGCGGTCCTGGCCGCTTCAGGTCGCCAGGTCGGCAATGTAGAAGCTTCCATAGGTGTGTACCCGGTCGCGCTCGTGGCAGGACCGCGCCGTCTCCGTGTCATATCGCAACAGGTCTCCCACGCGGCGCTGCCGGCCCTCGACCTCCACGCGGATGGGATCCACGAAGTCCACGTGGAACCCGCCGCTGCGCCAAAGGATCCGGGCGCCCGCGCGGGCACGGTCGACGATGGCCTGCCATTCGGCCGCGAGCAGTTCCGGATGCGCGTGGCTGAGCCAGTCCATGTGGTCGAGCAGCACGAAGTGGGAAAGCGATCCGTTGTGGCCGCGCAGGAATCCGGTCAGGTCGCCGGTGTGGATCCGTATCCTGTCCACCATGCCGGACTTCAGGCGTTGGAAGTTGTCGGGCTTCAGGTAGCCCGGGCAGCACTCGCGGGAATAGCGGCCGAAGAGGTAGAGGCGCCAGAAGTAGTTGTCCGCCGTCGGCAGCCGGGTGAAGACGGATTCGACGCAGTCCTCCATGAAGTCGGCGACGCTGCGGGCCGTGGTCCGCTCCAGGTGTTCGCGTTGCGCCTTCGGCACGCCGAGCAGGCTGAGGACCGCGTCGGTCCGCAGCGCCCGCTTCAGGGCGGGCCGCCACATCGCGTCCCGCACGGAGCCCAGATAGATCCGGCGCTGCTCGTCGAGGCAGCCCGCCGAGAACAGCGAGAGGACGTCCGCGTGGATCCGTGCCCACTGGCAGTACTTGACCATCAGCTTCCCGAAGACGCCGGTCGTGCCGCGGTGGTAGAACGAATCGTCGTCGCCGGGTCGGGAGAGGAAATGGAGCCGCCGGTCCCAGTATCCGCGCGCGGACTCCGAGAGGTCCGCACGGAGCGTGTCCCGGTACCAGCCCGGGAACTTCGCGTGGCCGCCGTCCCCGAACAGGGCGAAGAAGTCCTCGAAGTCGAGCCGTCTCACGCCCGCGATCTTGAGCTCCAGCAGCGCGTTCTGGCGGAAGTTCATGTCCACCGCGTGGATGCGGTTCGGGCCGTCGAGGGCGTAGTCGAGGGCGTTGCAGCCCGCCGAGGTGATCAGCACGACGTCGCTCGCCGCGTCGAGGGACATCACCTCGCGGTCGAGGCGCGGGTCCTCCCAGCAGGTGTTGTAGACGAGGTGGTTGCCGTGGACGTACGAGAAGATGCTGCGGGTGGTCCAGTCAGAGATCGCCTTCATGGGATGGTCCTTTCGACCCGACACGCTCCACCGGCGCCGCCCTCCTCCGCAAACCCGCTCGCAATGATCGCAGGATCTTCACACGACCGGAGTACGGAGTTCACACGGAGCGGAGGATCGTAGCCCGTGCAGGCTTCCTCTTCTCGGACCCGTGCCTTTCGCCTCGCGGAATTCGCGTGGCGGACCCTTCGGCGACAGGGGTTGGTGGAGACCGTGAAGGACCTCGCCTCGGAGGTGTCCTTCGACCTGCGCATGGGTTGCGTGACGCTCATTCCCTCGGCCCGGCCTTCCGCGGCCTTGCCCGCCGACGCCGTCCAGTACCAGGGCGCGAGTCCCAGGCTTGTGCGGGAGCTTCTCCGTCGGCTGCCGGACGAGGCCCGGCGCGGTGTCTTCGTGGACTACGGCTCAGGCAAGGGACGCTGTCTGCTGCTGGCCGCAGAGGCCGGTTTCAAGGCACTGGTGGGGGTGGAAATGGATCCGGCGCTGGTCGCCGACTGCCGTCGACACCTCGGGCGAAGCGGTGTCGACGCGCGCCTTTGTGTCGAGGATGCGGCCCGGTTCCAGGTCCCTTCCCAGCCTCTGGTGGCCTTTCTCTACAATCCCTTCACCGGTCCCACGCTGGCCGAGGTCGCGCGGCGGTTGGCCGCACACGCGGAGCGACATGCCGTCTGGGTGGTCTACATGAACCCGGTCGGCCTCGAAACATTCCTGCACAGCGGCTTCACCGTGCGGGAACGGATTCACCGGGGCGGGACGGAAGCCGGGTTGGTCCTGCGGCTTGACCGCGATCCCTGAGCCACCGGGCGGCCTCGGCCGGGTGGTCGGTCTGGAATCCCCGCACCCCGGCGGAGAGCACCTGCGACCACCACGTCGGATCCTCCGACTCCCGTTGGGCATCGGGCCAGTTCTCGACGCCCAACCGGCGGCACTCGGCCACGAAGGCGGCGTCCGCGGCGGTGTCCAAGGCCTTTGGGCGGTGTCGCTTCACGAACGATTCGAGTTCGGTCCGGTTGGTTCGGGCTGCCGTTGGGACGCTCAGGATGAACTCCACCCCGGGCAGGGCCTCGCGCCACATGGCGACCTTGGACGGGGAGTCGTACACCACCACGGAGCCGGTCATGCCCGCGTCCCGGATCATCGCAGCCACGGCGAGGATGTCGCCGGACTTGAAGTCGAGGTAGATGCGGATCCTCCCCTTGCAGGCCTGCAAGGCGGACTCGAGGCGGGGGATGCGGTCGGTCGGTCCGCCCTCCGGGCCGGTCGTCCGGACGATCAGCTTCGACAACGCCTCCCAGTCCAGCTCCGACACCCGGCCTTGGCCGTCGGTGGTGCGGTCCACGGTGGCGTCGTGCATCAGGACGTGCACCCCGTCGCGGGAACGGCGCACGTCCATCTCGACGTAGTCGACCCCGGCCGAGACCGCGCCCTCGATGGCGGAGACGGTGTTCTCGGGGTGACGACGGTGTTCGCCGCGATGGGCGATCAGGATCACGCGCCGTTCCCCCGAAGGCGCCTCCGCGTGGAGCAGCAGCGCGAACAGCAACGGAAGCCGGCGGAGGAGGAATCCAGTCGAAGGAACCATCGGAGGGTTCGGACGCGGGAACCGGTTCCGGCTTCAAGCGGTTTCACGGATGCAGATGCCTGCTGGCCTTGGACCTGTTTCCGGGTCCATCCTTTTCCGTCCCGTGCGCCTCCGACTTGCCATGTGCCTGGTACCGCTTCTCGCCCTCGACGTGTCGGCGGCGGGTCCGGACTACCTGACGGAGGTGAAGCCCCTGCTGACCCGCAACTGCGTCCCCTGCCATGGCGCGGAGCAGCCCAAGGCAGGACTGCGGCTGGACACCGCGGCCGGGGCGCGCAAAGGGGGAGAAAGCGGCGCCGCCCTGCGCCCGGGTGCCCCGTCGGAAAGCCTGATGTTCCGGCTTCTCTCCGGAGGCCACGACGGCGTGGATCCGATGCCGTACCGACGTCCGCCACTCGGGTCCGCGGAGATCGCACGGATCGGCGCGTGGATCGCGGCCGGGGCGGTGGCGCCGGCGGACGAGCCGC
>CAIYXO010000636.1 GCA_903930165.1 uncultured Verrucomicrobiota bacterium
CGACCCGCCGCTGGAGGACGCCGTCGAACTGCACAACCGGACCGGTTCGCCGATCGACGTCGGCGGATGGTATCTCTCCAACTCGATGGAGGATCCCCTGCGGTTCCGGATTCCCGTCGGGACCGTGGTCCCGGCTCGCGGATTCCGTGTGATCTACGAGTACCAGTTCAATCCGGCTGTGGCTCCCGTCGGACGTACCGCATTCACCTTCGGCGCCGCACGGGGTGACGACGTCGTGCTGCTTTCCGCGGACGCCGCGGGCAATCCCCTGCGCTGGGAGGACGACCAGTCGTTCCCGGCGAGTCCCAACGGCGTCAGCTTCGGCCGATACCCGGATGGCGAGGGACCGTTTCTCCTGACGTCGCGGTCGACCTTGGGAACCGCGATTGCCAACACGGATCCCGAGTTCTGGATCGAATTTTTCCGACAAGGCGCCGGCGCTCCGAACACTCCCCATGCGCTCGGTCCGGTGGTGTTCGAACGGATCCGGTATTCGGCCGCCACGGACGGTATCGAGTTCGTCGAACTGAGAAACGTCGGAGACATCGAGATGCCGCTCTACGATCCGGCCTACCCGACCAACACCTGGGGTTTGGAGGGGGGCGTGACCTTCCGGTTTCCCGAGGGGCTGATACTTGCTCCCGGCGGTCGCATCGTCGTGGCCGGTTCGACCAATCTCGAAGGGTTGCGGACGCTCCTGTCTCTTCCGGCTTCGGTGCCCGTGGTCGGCCCGTATTCCGGGCAACTCTCTTCGGAAGGGGAGCGGATCCAACTGGTCCGACCGGATACCCCTCAGCTTCCGCCGCGGGAAGACGCAGGTTTCGTCCCCTACTACGTGGTCGAGCAGATCGACTACTCGGCGGTTGCACCGTGGCCTGTCCTGGCTTCCCCCGGAAGCCAGCTCATCCGACGCAGGTCGGGGACCCAGCCGGGATACTCCGCATCCAACTGGGAGGCTGGCCCCGTCGAGGTGGTCCCGCCGAGGGTGGACCTCTCGGTCGTCGGCTGGAGCGCCGGGGTCCTTCGGCTCCATGCGACCGGACCAGTCGGGTCGGCCTTCCGGATCCAATCCTTGGCGATCTCCGCATCGGGCACGGTCACGGTCCTGGCGGACTCGGCCGCCGGAACCTTTTCGGCGGCCACAGGCGTGGTGCAGCCCGATGGCCGGTTCCGTGTGGAGGTCGAAGTGCCGGCGGGTTCCGCCGGTGCCCTGTTCCGCGCTTTGATCCCATGAAAAAGGCCGCCCCATGGAAGGGCGGCCTTATCGCTCGGACAGCGTCGAGGGCTCAGTGCAGTTCGTGCGAATCCACCTTCACGCCCTTCTTGTATCCCTTGAAGCCGAACGGTGACGGATCGAACTCGCCGACCGGGGTGACGTCCGCCGACTTCGGCACCTCGAGTCCCGTGAGGTGGTATGCGGCGTTCACGAAGAGGCGACGGAGATCGTCGCTACGCATGTCGCTGGCTGCGCCGATCGTGGAGGCGAGGATCTTGGAGGTCGCTCCCGTCGGGGTCTTGTAGTCCCGCAGCCAGACCAGCGGCATCACGGCCTTCTTCAGGTTGGGCGGATCGGTCGGCTTCATGCCGGTCAGCACCTGACCATGCAGGAGCACCGTCGCATCGGACGGGAAGTCGGGGTTCACGCCGTAGACGTCGGTCGGGCCGAAAACGTCGTTCACGCCGCGCAGGAGCGGGTGACTGCGGTTCTTGCCGTCGATGACGCCCCGGGTGGCCTCGCGACCGTGGTCGCCGTGATGGTAGGTCCAGGTTTCACCGACCGTCATGCCACCAAAACCGCCCCCCTTCGCGGTCCACGAGTACTTCGCGAACGGGCTCTGCTTGTTGCGATCGTAGTTGAAGGAATGGGTCGCCGTGCGAACCACCATCATCGGCTTTCCGGAGTCCAGGAAGGCCACGAACTTCGCCATGTCCTCGTCCGGCAGTTCGCGGAAACGGAACTGGTTGATGACGAGGTCGGCGCCGGCGAGCAGGTGCATGCCGGGCACGTTGGTCTGGTTGTCCGGATTGATCGTGCCATCCGGATCCTGGCTGAAGAGGACGGTGCAACGGAATCCATGCCGCTGGCTCAGGATCTTCCCGAGCTGGGGCAGTCCCTCCTCGGAACGGTATTCCTCGTCTCCGCTGAGCATGACCACATGCTTGCCATTGGAGGTTCCCGCCTTGGGTTCGTAGGTCACCCATTGGGCGGCTTGTGCATAGAGGCCGGTGGCTACCAGCAGCGCGGAGGTCAGGAGCGATTTCATCGGGAGTAGGTGCGGGAAGTGAAACAACGTTCA
>CAIYXO010000637.1 GCA_903930165.1 uncultured Verrucomicrobiota bacterium
CCCTCGCGCAACACGACCACACGGTCCGCGTGCCGGATCGTCTCCAGCCGATGGGCGACGATCAGGGTGGTCCGGCCCACGGCCAGACGGCGGAGCGCGGCCACCACCGCCGCCTCGCTCTCCCGGTCCAGCGCACTGGTGGGTTCGTCCAACAGAAGCACCGGGGCGTCCTTCAGGAAGGCCCGCGCGAGGTTGATCCGCTGCTTCTCGCCGGTGCTCAGCCGTGCCGCCCCGTCGCCCACCACGGTGTCGTAACCCTGGGGAAGGCGCAGGATGAACTCGTGCGCACTGGCCGACCTCGCCGCGGCCTCGATCTCGGGACGCGTCGCCCCCTCCCGGGCGAAGCCGATGTTCTCCGCGATCGTGGCCGGGAGCAGCAACGGCTCCTGGAGAACCAGCGCGATCCGACGCCTCAGTTGTGGGCGGTCCAGGTCCCGCAGCGGCACCCCATCCCAGAGCACCTCCCCGAGGTCCGGGTCGAGGAAGCGCGGGATCATCTGGAGCAGCGTCGTCTTCCCCGCGCCGCTCGGGCCGATCAACGCCACCGTCTCCCCGGCCGGGATGCGGAGATCCAATCCGTCGAGCACACGGCGTCCGGACTCGTAGCCGAATCCGACGCCGCGGAACTCCAATCCCGCGCCACCTTCCGCCTCCGGAGGCATCGCGCGGCCCGCACCGGGGGGTTCCGGGTCGGGCTGTAGCAGTTCGAGCACGCGGCCCGCGCCGGCCCGTGCGTTGGAAACGGTGCCGCCCACGTGGGAGAGCTGGTTCAACGGCTCATAGAGCTGGGTGAGGTAGGCGAGGAAGACGAGGAGCCGTCCCGGGCTGAGGCGTTCCGCCAGCACCTCCCTCGCCCCGGCCGCGAGGATGGCCGCGGTCCCGAGCCCCAGCACCACCGCCACCAGCGCGAGGTAGAGCACTTCGATCCGATGCTGGCGCCAGCGTGCGAGGAATGCCTCGCCGGTGCGGCCGGCGAAGGCCTCCGATTCGCGGCGCTCCCGGGTGAAGACCTGCACCAACTGGAGGTTGGCCACCAACTGCTGCACCGAGGACGCGATCCCGGCATCGGCGTCCTGCGCCTTCCCGGCCGCTTGGGCGAGGCGCGGCCCCAGGATCCGGATCACGCCCACCAGCACCGGTACCGTGGCCAAGGAGACCAGGGTCAGCCTGCCATTCACCTGCCACATCACCACCGTCATGGTCACGATGCCCGCCGTGGCGGTGAGCACGGTGAAGACGCCCTGGTTGAACAGGGTCTGCACGGAATAGGTGTCCCAGGTCGCCCGGTAGATCAGGTCGCCCGCCTGCGAGCCATGAAGGCGCCGGAGCGAAAGCCCCAGCAGCCGGTCGAAAACCGCCTGCCGAACACGGGTGAGACCCCGCAGGCCGGTCGAGATGACCACGGCCTGGAGCGCCGAGTTCGCCAACGCATGCAGCACATGGAGTCCGAACGCGAAACCCGCGAATCCGAGCACCGTCCGGAAACGTTCCTCCGTCGTCGCAGGATCGGTCGCCCGCTGGAAGAGGAGGTCCACGATCCACGCCGTGGGCCACGGCTTCAGGACCGCGGCCGTGGTGGTGACGCCGAGCAGTCCCACCGCGACGAGCACGCGCCACCAGTCCTCGCGGTAGAAGCGGAGGATCTGGATCAGCCAGTGCCGGGACATGGGAACGCGGGCGGAGGGAGGGGTCAGGATTGGGCAGCCAAAATGGCCTCGACCCGGGCCACGTCCGCGGGGACGTCGACGCCGACGCTGTCGTGGTCCACCGGCGCGACCGTGATGGCGATGCCGTTCTCGAGCGCCCGCAGCTGTTCGAGCTTCTCGGCCGCCTCGAGGGACGAGACCGGGAACGTCACCAGCCGGAGCAAGGTCTCGCGACGGTATCCGTAGATGCCGAGGTGCTTGCGGAAGGGGAAGGCCGCCAACTGCTCGACGGCGGGCCGCTCGGCATGGTCCCGCAGGTAGGGAAGGGTCCGCCGCGAGAAGTAGAGCGCCCGGCCGTCGACCGCGACGACCACCTTCACCACGTTCGGGTTGTCGTACTCGGCGAGGCTCCGGACCGGCGTGGAGGCGGTGCTCATCTCGGATCGGCCGAGGGCCGCCGCCACGGCGTCGATGACCGCGGGATCCATGAGGGGTTCGTCGCCCTGGATGTTGACGTAGCCGTCCGCGGCGACCCTTCCGGCGACCTCGGCGATGCGGTCGGTGCCGCTGGGATGATCTTCCCGCGTCATCTCCACCCGGCAGAAACGGCTGGCGAACTCGGCGATGCGCGGGTCGTCCGTGGCCACGATGACGTCGGCAAGGGACTTCGAGAGGCGGCAGCGTTCGACGACCCGTTGGACGAGGGGAACGCCGGCGATGGGGTGGAGCGGCTTGCCGGGGAAACGGGTGGAGGCGTAGCGGGCGGGTATCACGCCGATGAGCTTCATCGGGGTTGAGGCTAGGGAGCGCGGGAGCGGAATTCGACGCCGGAGTTGGGAACGACCGTTGTCCGAACGTCCGTATGAAGGCCTAACCGGGGCCACCCGAGAGCGGGAGTCGGACCGTGAAGGTCGCGCCTTCGCCAGGAGTGCTCCGGCACTCGACCGTTCCCTTCATCGCCTCGGCGAGACGCTTCACGATCGAGAGGCCCAAGCCCGTGGAA
>CAIYXO010000638.1 GCA_903930165.1 uncultured Verrucomicrobiota bacterium
CTTGGCGATGGGCTGCCGGTCCGAGGAACCGGCTTGGACCGGCGCAGGAAAGTCCTTCCACAGCCAGCGGAGGGCGTCGGGCAGGATGCTGCCGCCGTGTTTCCCGTCGTGGCCGCCGGTGCCCCAGACCTTCTCCACCTCGTAGCCTGCGAACTGCAGCGCGCTGTACATGTCCTGGTTCGCGATCCACCAGTTGCCACCGTAGATGTTCTGGTCGTTGTAGCCGTCCTGCAGGAACACCCGGATCGGCTTCGGCTCGCACTTGCGGAGGAGTGTCGGGTAGTCGTTGCCGCCCCTCAGGCCGACGTAGGTCCCGATGGTGCTGAAGACGCGACGGAAGAGGTCGGGCCGTTCCCAGGCGGCGGTGAAGGCCGCGATCGCGCCGCTCGAGGCGCCGCCGATGGCGCGGCCGTTGGGGTCCGGCGTGATGAGGTACGACTTCTGGACCTCGGGAAGGAGTTCCTCCGCGAGGAAACGTGCGTAGCGGTCGCCCAACCCGTCGTACTCATGGCTCCGGTTGAAGCGCGGCAGCGCGTTGGTCCCGCGCACCGAGGGCACCACGCCGGGGTTGATGAAGACGCCGAGGGTCACCGGCATCTCACCGCGGGCGATGAGGTTGTCGAACACCACCGGCACGCGCCATTGGCCGTTGGTGGACACATAGCCGCCGCCGTCCTGGAAGACCATCAGGCAGGCCGGCTTGGAACCGTCGTACTGCTTCGGCACATAGACCCAGTAGTCGCGGACCGTGCCGGGGAAGACGCTGTCCGTGCCCGCGACGAAGGCGTGGCGTGTCACGGTTCCGTGAGGCACCTCCGGTCGGTACTGCGAGTCGGGGCCGAGCTGGTAGTCGTTGTCCGCGGCCGCCGCCCGGGGCAGGGAGGCCGCGAAGAGGACCAGCGTGAGCAGGAGGCGGGCGACGTGCATGGCGCTAGTAGAGGGGGCTGTCGGCGCCGGGACAACCCGGATCCGGAACGCATCCGCGGCTTCCCCCTTGGTCCCGGGACGCCGGCCCTGTCAGGATGACGGCCATGACGCGCCTGCTCGTCTTCGGATTCCTCCTGGCCGCCCTGCTGCCGACCCGCATGTGCGCGGAGTGGAAGCCGCTCTTCGACGGCAGTTCGTTGAACGGGTGGACGCCGACTCCCTTCGGCGGCGCGGGCGAGGTCGAGGTGAAGGACGGCCAACTGGTGCTGAACCAGGGCATCCTCACCGGCATCACCTGGACCAACTCGTTCCCGACGAACGAGTACGAGATCGAACTCGAGGCGCAACGTGTCCTCGGCATCGACTTCTTCTGCGGGCTCACCTTTCCGGTGAACGACACCCACCTGACCCTGGTGCTGGGTGGCTGGGGCGGTTCGGTCGTCGGCCTTTCCAACATCGACGGCGAGTCGGCGAACCAGAACGAGACGACGAGCCTGCAGCGGTTCGAGAGCGGCCGCTGGTACGGCGTCCGACTCCGGGTCGCTTCCACCAACATCTCCGTGTGGCTGGACCGGGAGCAGGTGGTGAACTTCGATCCGCGTGGCCGGAAGCTGGCCTTGAGGGCCGGTGAGATCGAGCTCAACAAGCCCCTGGGGGTCGCCACCTGGAGCACCGCGGGTGCCCTCCGGAAGTTTCGCTGGCGCCCCCTTGCCGAAGGCGCCCCCGCCGGCGGCTCGGGTGCCGCCCTTCCCGCCGAAACGGTGGCCGCCATGGAGTCCCTGGTCCGCGCCGCCACGAATTCCCACGCCGCCTGGGACCGCCTCGCCCTGCTTTGCGACACCTTCGGTCCGCGCCCCACCGGTTCGACCAACCTTGAATCCGCCCTCGACTGGATCCTCGCCCGGATGAAGGAGGACGGCCTGGAGAACGTGCGTGGGGAACCCGTGAAGGTCCCGCATTGGGTGCGCGGCGAGGAATCCGCGGAGATGATTGCGCCCCGGCCCGAACGCCTGCCGGTGCTGGGCCTAGGCGGAACGATCGCCACGCCGCCCGGAGGCGTCACGGCCGAGGTCCTCGTGGTGACGAACTTCACCGAACTCACCAACCGCGCCGCGGAGGCCCGTGGCCGCATCGTCCTGTTCAACGCCCCGTTCACCCGCTACGGCGAGACGGTCCGCTACCGTTGGGCCGGCGCGTCCGAGGCCGCGAAGGCCGGCGCGGTCGCCAGCCTCGTCCGCAGCGTCGGCGACTACTCCCTCCGCACGCCGCACACCGGCGCCATGGGCTACGACACCAACGTGGCCAGGATTCCCCACGCCGCCCTCGCGTCCGAGGACGCCTCCCGCATCGGACGCCTCGTCGCACGTGGTCAGAAGGTGACCCTGCGCCTGAGTCTCTCCGCCCAGACCCTTCCCGAGGCCGACGGCCGGAACATCGTGGCCGAGATCCGCGGACGGGAGCATCCGGAGGAGATCGTGGTCGTGGGCGGGCACATCGATTCCTGGGACGTGGGCCAGGGCGCGCAGGACGACGGCGGCGGTTGTGTCGCCGCCTGGGAGGCGCTGCGCCTGATGAAGAAGCTCGGGCTGCGTCCGCGGCGGACCGTGCGCTGCGTGCTGTGGACCGGGGAGGAGAACTCCGGCGGCGGCGGCCGCGCCTACCGCGACGCGCATCTCGGCGAGCTGGACCGCCACGTCCTGGCGATCGAAAGCGACAACGGAACGTTCCGTCCAGTCGGCTTCGGCTTCGTCGGCAGCGATGCCGCCCGCGGCCTCCTCCGGCCCGTGCATGAATTCCTCGGGGCGGCCCTCGACGCGGGTAAGGCCGACAACGCCGGCCTCGAGGCCGACACGTCGCACCTGCTGCAGAAGGGGGTTCCGGTGATGGCGATCCACGTCCCCGACGGCCGGTACTTCCGCTACCACCACACCGAGGCCGACACCGTCGACGCGGTGGATCCCGACGACCTGGCCCGCTGTTCCGCGGCCCTCGCGGCGATGGTCTACGCGGTGGCCGACATGCCGGAGCGGCTGCCACGCTGATGGGCCACGGAGACACGGAGGCCACGGAGAGGACGCCCTTCGTCCGTAGCCCGTAGCCCGTAGCCCGTAGCCGTGGCTGCCAGGCCACGGTC
>CAIYXO010000639.1 GCA_903930165.1 uncultured Verrucomicrobiota bacterium
CACCCTCGCTCCCGACCGCATGAAGGCGGATCAGCGAACTCGGCGGACTTCCACCGGCACCCCTGCGATCCGTGAGAGCAGGTCCGACTTCTTTTGGCCCGCCTCGACTTCTTCATCCGCTTCAGTCGCGGACCGGATACGGATCCAGCAGGAGCCGCCCGTGAATTCCACTTCCAGGGAAGAGACCTTCTGCAGGTGGGTTCGGTCCAAGCCGTCGGCCAACCGCAGGCAGGCCGCCATCCAAAGCATCCGGGGCCGATCCACCATGGCCAAGGCGTCCCATTCCGTCTGACCGGAATCCGGCAGCGCCCGGCGGTGGTAGCGGGCGATGGCCGCCAGGAGCGGGCGTTCGCCATCGGAGACGGAAAGCCAGGGATGTTCGCGGATCATCGCGGCCGAGACCTTGTGGTGGCCGCGTCCGCCCGGTTGGGTCTTGGACCAACCGATGTCGTGGAGGAGGGCGGCCGCGTGGAGGATGCGGGCCTCTTCCGTTCCGAGGTGATGGGATGTCTGGAGTCCTTCGAAGAGAAGACCTGCGAGGAAGGCCACGTGCCGCGTGTGTTCGGGTTCCGACTCATGGAGGGCCAGGAGGGATTCCACCTCCTCTTCGAACAGGTCCGGTTTCATGGCAGCAGGGCGCCGAATCGCAGTCCACGGGTGCTGATGCCCAGGCCGGGGAGACGGAGCTTCAGTAGGATCGCCTCATAGATGGCGCATCCGGTCAGGATCACGTCCGCACGCTCGGGTGGCAGGCCGGGAAGGGTGCGTCGGAGCGACAGCGGCAAGCTCCAGAGGCGGTCCACCAGGCGAACCAAGGATTCGGGAGTGAAGACGTGGGACTCGATCGCGTCCCGGTCGAAGGCGACGGAGCCCTGCGCCACGAGGGCGAGGATGGCGGTGGTTCCACCCACGCCCACGGCGAGTTCGACCGGCGATTCCAGGTGGCGCCCGATCTCGGGAAGCACCGTGAGCTCCAGGAAGTCCCCGAGTTGACGTCGCGCACGGGCGAGGTCCGCGGGGTTGGGATCCGACGGTGGTCGGAGCGTCTCGAAGGCCCGTACGGTTCCCAGTTCGAAGCTCTCGCGGAAGGCGATCCGGCCGGGCTCGGCGACGATGAACTCGGTCGAGCCTCCACCCACGTCCAGGACCAGCAGCCTCTGGCTGGCGAACCTCCGATTCGAGCGGACTCCCTTGTGGCTCCACTCGGCCTCGGTCTCGCCCGGGATCACCTCGGTCGACAGGCCGGTCGCCTCCCTCACGGCGTCCACCAACTCGGATCCGTTCAGGGCCTCCCGGACCGCGCTGGTGGCGATGATCCGGACCGTCGTGGCGCCGTGCCGCAGGGCGGCTTCCCACATTCTTCGGACCGCGGCGACCGTTCGGGCGATGGGTGTCGGCTGGAGGCGCTTCTCGGCGTAGAAGCCTTCGCCGAGACGGGTCTGCTCGTTCTCCTCCCAGACCGGCTCAAGCGCGCCGTCGGCATACTCGGCCACGAGCAGCTTCACGGAGTTCGTGCCGATGTCGATCGCGGCGCGGCGTTGGTGGACGTGTTGATTCATCCGGACCCGTGAATGGGAGGTGAGCCGGGGCCGGCTGTCGACCCGCCAATGCCGGATCAGGGTCTCAACCGAAGGAAGCCGGCCTGGGACTCCACCGGCAACAGCACGTCGGTCGGACCCAGGTTCGTGGACCAGGGAACCCAGGCCCGGAGATCCCCGGAGCGTTCCACCACGACCGGTCCGGCCGGGGTGGAGGAAAGTCGGATTCGCAGCCACGGGAAGCCACCGACGGTTTCGAGTCGGGGTTCGGACAACCGGGTCACTTCCGGCGCGGGATCGGGTTGACCGGGGCTTCCTCCGATGCGGGCGCTGCTTCTCCAGTCGGAGGGCAGCGAACGGTTGGTGGACACGGGGTCGACGGGCACGAGGGAGTGGCCGAGACCGTTGGGCCGCGTCGGCCACGGCTGGGTGACGCCGTAGGTCGTCGAAAAGACCACCGCGCCGCCTGCCGCGGTCCGCAGCGTGATGGATTCGCCTTCGTTGGCCAGGGCTCCGGAGTAGGGGCCGAACACGGGCACCGAGTCGGGGAGTCCGTGGAAACGTCGGAATCCGGCGATGTCGGAGGTCCGCACCAGCACCGCATGGGAACCCGGTTCCAGGACCGCGTTGGTGGGGAAGGTGAAGGTGATGCCGGAACTGAAGGCCGCGCCGGCGAGGCTCAGCGGCGCGGGGCCGGACAGGTTGGCCAACTCGAGGAACTCGAATCCGTCGGCGGGCGGATTGTAGTGGATCTCGGTCAGCCGGAGTCCCGACATCAGCGCCGCCGCATCCACCGGTTCGCCTGCGGTGAACTCCACCGGGTCGGACCAGTTGCTCGTCCTTCCTTGGGCGTCGGTGTGGCGTACCCGTGCCCGATAGAGGCGGCCGACCCGCAAAGGCGCCGCAGGGAAGCTGGCGTTGACGACCTCTTCTGAAATCTCCCCGGAGTCCCAGGCGGCATCGATCTCGTACGGTTGGGGCCGGTCGGTCCGGTAGGCGGGGTGGTTGGTTCGG
>CAIYXO010000640.1 GCA_903930165.1 uncultured Verrucomicrobiota bacterium
GAGGAGAGACGAGGTTGTCCCATAAGGGCACGCCTACGGTGAAAAGGTTTGACGAGGTCACGTTGGCATTGGTGACGATTGTCGAGCTGTCGAGGACAACCTGTCCGACTTGGCCGGCCAGATAACCTGCCCCCGAAAAGAAGACAGGATCCGATGCGGACCCACCAGTTGCCAAAAGCGGACTGTTGAACGTCGCTGTGGATTCGTTTCGTGAGAGATCGACCAGAAAGCGCTGGGTGACGTTCTGGCCAGGCGATAGAGTGAACGCCACCGACTTCGGGTCGGTGGGGTTGCCCGTGTACACGCCCCAGTTCAACGGCCGTAGATCGACGGACTGCGGCGGGTCGGACCAGCCGCGTAGCTCGACGGTGCCCGCAAAGCTGGGAATGCCGGGTATCGATGATTCGTAAACGCTGCCCTCGCTCGGTATGGCACCGTCACCAGAAATGCGCTCAATGCTCAGGTTCCATCGTTCGCCTGGCTTTGAGGCCACGAGCCTCACAGACGCGGATTTTCCCGTGCTGTCGACAATAGCCGCGGTAGCGGAAAAAGTTCCTGGCACGATCCCGTCGCTCGTGCCAACATTAATGGCCCCAGACGTATTCGGAAAAACCACGGTGGTGCCGGGAGAAGCTGCGGAGATGGGTTGCCCGACGTACTGCTGGCGCTGGCCAGTCGTGACGTAGAAAGACGTCAGGGGCCCCAGCCCGCCCGGTAGTTCATCGATAAGGAAAACCTCAGACGCAGGTGTCGTGGGGTCGTCGATGAACTGCGAGTTGTTGGCGTACGAAAATGATGGAGAAGGCGTGGCGTTTTTCTTGAGGAACCCTTGCGAGCCGTCATCCATAAGGAGTACGGCGTAACTGCTGGAGCCTGAACTGCTCATCGAATACCGAAAAACATCAACCGCCAGCGCAATGCGCTGCTCAAGCGACTGGATGGATAACGCTTCCAGTCGCCGCCGCCGTCGGTCTCGGCTAGGACGCGAAGCCTTGGAGCGGCGGGACGGAAAGAGACGATCAAGCATGGTTGGCTTCCTCGCGAACTAGACTCGGCAGGTCCGGAGCAGACCCCGTCCAAAACGCACAGATTGGTCTTAATCTAACCCGGATCCTCGGAACGTCCGAGCCTTTGAATTGAATAGCAAGCCGGGCCTCCGTGCAAGAAATCGGCGACCGGAAATCCTGCCAGGCTTGTCCACGACCCGGCGTGGAGAATCCGCCTTAATTCTCCGTGATTTTCTGCGGAGAAGGGGCAGCTGGTTCGAATCCGGGCCAGAGACCGGCTGTCGACGATGGCGCGGTGCGAGACGCAACCGCAGGCCTACCAGCGTCCCTCGAGCCCCAGCGACAGCCCCTGCAGGATCAGCGTGCCGGTTGTGTTGAGGGTGCCCGACGGGGCGTCGATCTGCGTGATCGTCTGGTCGCTGAGCTGGTTCGCCGGCTGAGCAAGGCCCGTCAGCCAGAGGCCGAAGTAGCCGCAGCGGAAGTCCCAGTTGGAGGAGATCGGGAGCACCGCCGTCATGCCCACCTCGCCGACGAACGAAGCCGATGCCGGTCCAGTCGACCGAGTTTGGCCGGAGAACGCGAACGGCGGCACCGTCTGATACGTGTAGGCCGAAGTCTGGCCGGCAGCGTTGTAGTAGGCCCCAGCCTTCACGAGCCCCTCAACCCGCGCCTGGCCCACCCGTCCCAAAAGCAGAGTGTCGAGTCCGATCTGACCACCCCAGAGGTTGTTGAAGCACTGCGTCTGGTAGAAGTCGGTGCCCTCGAGAGTGACCGGATCGGGCGGCGGCGGGGAGGAGAAGGAGTCTTGCATCTGCAGGGTCTCATTCCACTGCAGCCAGCGGGGTCCGATGAGAAACTGGCAGGTGTCCGCCCAGAGGCAGTGGCGGGCGTTGAACTCGAGGCTCTGAAGCTGAC
>CAIYXO010000641.1 GCA_903930165.1 uncultured Verrucomicrobiota bacterium
ACGGTACACACAGCGGTCCGTGGAATTCATCCATCGGAACCGCGACCGCCCGTTCTTCCTGTATCTCGCCCACAGCATGCCCCACGTCCCCATCTTTCCGTCCCCGGAGTTCGCCGGCAGAACGGGCCTGGGCTCCTATGCGGACGTGATCCACGAGATCGACGACTCGGTAGGAGCGGTGCTCGGAGCGCTGCGGAAGGAAGGGCTGGAACGCGAGACCCTGGTGATCTTCACGTCGGACAACGGTCCCTGGTCGGTGTATGGCGACCACGCGGGTTCCACCGGGGGGCTGCGGGGAACAAAGGGCACCAGCTTCGAAGGAGGCATGCGGGTTCCGGCGATCTTCCGGTGGCCGGGAAGGATTCCGTCCGGAACGAAGTGCAGCGAGGTGGCAGGCACGATCGACATCCTGCCGACGCTCGCAAAGGTGGCGGGGGCCACGATTCCCGCCGAACCCGTGATCGATGGTGGCGACCTGACTCCCCTGCTCTTCCGGGAAAAGGACGCACGGACACCTCGTCGGGCACAATTCATGTACTGGGGAACCCATCTCGACGCCGTGCGCTCCGGCCGGTGGAAGCTCCACTTTCCCCACCCCCACCTGGTCCTCGAGAAGCCCGGCTCGGGAGGGTGGCCGGGGATACTGCGGAACGGACAAATCGGATTGTCGTTGTACGATCTCTCAGAAGATCCGACCGAGTCGCGCAATGTCGCCGATCTTCATCCCGGAGTCGTTTCCCAACTGAGCTCCCTCGCGGAGGGCATGCGCAACGACCTCGGTGACTCGTCTCCTCCCCGGGCCGGCCTTGGCGTGCGTCCGCCCGGGATCCGGACCGACTGAACACGCCCGTCACCCGCCCGTTGCCCAAGGGCGCTGGGCACGCGTCGGATGGGCGCCATGGAACGCCTGGAAGCGCTGATCGCCCTCAACCGCCTCGAACACGTCGGTCCGATTCGCCTGCGACAGCTGCTTCGGCATTTCGACGACGATCCGGTGGCCGTCCTGCACTCGCCGACAGAGGTTCTTCGCTCCGTCCAAGGAATCGGCGCAGAGACAGCGGATTCGATATCGCGTTGGCGGGAGCTTTCAGACCTCGATGGGGAACTCCGACGCATCCAACACTCCGGAGTCCGGGTCCTCAGCGATCGCGACCCGGAGTACCCACCCCTGCTACGGGAGATCTACGATCCACCGATCGTGTTGTACGTCCGGGGCTCGTTGCTTGCGTCGGACCGGAATGCGGTTGCCCTGGTGGGCTCGCGCCTGACAACCGCCTACGGCGTCGAGACCGCAAGGCGCTTCGGCTACCAACTGGCCTACGCCGGGGTCGCCGTGGTGAGCGGCGGGGCGCGCGGAATCGACACGGCGGCGCATCTCGGGGCCCTCAGCGCCAAGGGACGCACCATCGCCGTCCTCGGCACCGGCATCAACCGCGTCTTCCCTCCCGAAAACGCGGACCTGTTCCATCAGATCGCGGAGAAGGGAGCGGTGATCACCCAGTTTCCCTTCGATCGGCCCGCGGACAAGCAGACCTTTCCGATCCGCAACCGGATCGTCGCCGGGATGACCCTCGGCACGGCCGTGATCGAGGCCAACCTCAGCAGCGGAGCGCTGATCACCGCCGACTTCGCGGTGGAGTACGGCCGACAGGTCTTCGCGGTCCCGGGCAG
>CAIYXO010000642.1 GCA_903930165.1 uncultured Verrucomicrobiota bacterium
CCTCGTCCTTACGGTGACGGTCGCCCTCAGCATCCGCCTGCTTGGGATCGTGCTGGTGACTTCGCTCGTGGTCATACCCCCTGCCGCCGCCCGGAACCTGGCCCGTAGTCTCAGGCAGCAGGTGCTCCTGAGCCTGGTGTTCGGCTTCCTCGGCGCCGCCGGAGGTGTCTACGCCTCGTTCCAATTCGATCTCCCCGGTGGCCCGTGCATCACGCTGGTCCTGGTCGGGCTCTTCCTGCTTTCCCTTCCCGCGGCCCGCCGCGGAGGTCTGCGCGAGGCCGTTCCCGCCGGCCCTCCCACGAATCCATGAGCAAGCCCTGTTCGCGGCATCCGCACACCCACCGGCTCATCCAGCAGCCCTTGACCGAGCTTACAGAGAAGCTGAGGCAGGGCTCCCGCAAGGTCACCGGCCCCAGGCAGGCCATCCTCGATGTGCTTCGCCGCCACGCCTCGCCGCTCACCAACAAGGAGATACATGCGGCCCTGGGCAAGGAGGACTGCGACCTCGCCACCATCTACCGCAACATGCACACGCTGGAGCGGATGGGGCTTGTTCGGCGGTACGATTTTGGCGACGGCGCCGCCCGCTTCGAGTTGGCTTCGGAGGAGGAGTCGGCCCATCACCACCATCTGGTCTGCACCCGTTGTTCGATGATCCTCGAGGTGGACGACTGTTTCCCGGAGGAGTTCCAGGCCTCTGTCGCTAGCCGCCATGGCTTCGTCGGCGTCTCGCACCGGCTCGAGTTCTTCGGGATCTGCCCGAAGTGCCAAGGTGCGTCTTCGGCAACCGCTTGAGCCCGACGAGGATCTCAACTAAAAGGAAGCGGTGAACCACCCGGCCTCCCCGGCACACGGCGGCGTCCGACCGGGCCGGATCTTCTCGATCCTGCTGGTCTATCTGATGGGAGTTTTCCTGGGAGCGGCCCTGCTGGCTCCATGGATCTGGGAAGCGACCCATTTCCTTTTCCCGGGCACGGCCCTTCTGCGCCATCCATTCCATCGCTATGTCAACCGCTGCCTCATCCTCATGTCCCTCGCCGGGCTGTGGCCCTTGTATCGACTCGGCTTCTTCCCGGATCTGAACGGCGTCGGTTGGAAGTGGCGTCGGGGTCTCTTCCGTGAGGTGGGCTTCGGCTTGGTGGTCGGCTTCGTCACCTTGGCGCTGGTCGTCTTCGCCGCATGGGGTAGCGACTTCCGCACCTGGATTCCCGGCCGGGGCGTCCCCCTGGTCCTGCTTCACGTGGCCCGGGCTGCGGGCGCGGCCCTCTTCGTGTCGCTCATCGAGGAAATCCTCTTCCGTGGCGCGATCTTGGGAGCACTGCGGCGCGCCGTCGGCTTCTGGGGGGCTGCCATTTCGACATCTGCGTTGTATGCCTTGGTGCATTTCTTCCAACGCCCTGCACCTCCGGACACGGTGGATTGGACGACAGGGCTTCAGATGCTCAGCCGCATGTCCGCGGGTTTCTTGGACATTGGTGCCTTGTTTCCGGGATTCATCAACTTGACCTTGGCTGGGCTGATTCTCGCCGCCTTCCGTGAGTGTACCGGTGCGCTGTGGACCTCCATCGGGCTTCACGCGGGGTGGATCTTCTGGTTGAAGTCCTACGCCTTCTTCACGGTGTCCACCACGACGGTTCCCAATTCGTTTTGGGGGGACTTCAAAGCTGATCGATGGCTGGATCGCTTTGCCGGTCCTTCTGCTGGCCGGTGTGGGTCTGCGGTACTGTCGGGGCGGGCCGACGTGCGCCGCGGGGACGAAGTGAGCGCCGTCGCGGGAATCGTGGGTGCGGGCGCCTGGTTTCGCCAAGGCTTGGAGGGGTTCCTTTCCCTCGTCTATCCCGAGATCTGCGCGCTTTGCCGCAAGCATCCCGCCGGTACGCAGGACGGTTTCGTCTGCGGAACCTGCCGATCCGCGGTGCTGAAGGTGTTGCCTCCCTTCTGTGAGCGCTGCGGTCTCCCCCCTTCCGGGAAAGTGGGCAATCGCCACGCGTGCGCCCATTGCCGGGATCTCCAGCCGCCCTTCGAGTCGGCGCGCGCCGCCCTGGTCGCCAAGGGCCCGGTCCTTGAGGTGCTGCACCGCTTCAAGTACCGGGGTGAACTCTGGTTCGAACCCTTCCTGCGCGATGCCCTGCTGTCGGCGGCCGTCCCGGTCCTGTCGCCCGATGCTTGGGCCGGACTGGTCCCGGTCCCACTGCATCCGGTCAAGGAGCGTGAACGGGAGTTCAACCAGGCGGAAATCCTCGGCCGTCCCTTGGCCCGCACCTTGGGCATTCCCATGGAGTGTCGGCTTGTCTGCCGCTCATCCCCGACGGTGACCCAGACCCGCCTCTCCCGCGAAGAGCGCTCCGAGAACATGAGAAACGCCTTCCATCCGCACCCTTCGGCCCGCGCCATCCAAGGCGACTGGATCGTGGTGGACGATGTCTTCACCACCGGGGCGACCTCCGGAGCAGTGGCGAAGGTTCTGCTGGGTCTCGGCGCCAGGAAGGTGGTGGTGTGGTCGGTCGCCCGTGCCACCCTCGAGGGGGGCCGGCTTCCGGATGCCGACTGGGAGCCGGGTCCAGGTTGACGGCTCCCACTCGGGTGTCGGCGGATCTCCCCGTTGCCGTGTCGGCAACTTCCGTCAGCCTACAATCGAAGCAGGCGCCCGTTCCGGATCAGCCTCCCGTCGACAGGTCCTCGTCGCTGGAGTCCGGAGGGGGGACGCTGGCCTTGGTCGAGAACACCTCGAATCCGGTGATCTCCTCGGGCCATGGACTGTCGTCGTCCATGAAGGCGATCAGATGGGACATCCACCCGGATTCGTCCAGATGCAGGGTGAATGCCGCGGGCGAGCGATGCCCCACGAGCTTCGCGTAGGTGTATCCTCCGACCGTGGTGTTTCTCTGCGCCGGCAAGGCGCCGGGCAGGATGGTGAAATAGCTGATCTGATGCGGGCCGTAGAATTCCCGTCGGATCAATCCGGCGCAGGACAACTGCGACGCGAGCGCGGCGTCCGGTTCGCAGCGCAGCATGTGCGTGAGCACGGCGCGCTCCAACCGGTCGAGCAGCTTCGGATCAGTCTTCTGCCCCATGTAAAAGGCCATCGTATTCGGAACCGCCTGGGCTCTCCTCCCTGGGTCAGAGCCGCTTCGGCTTGGGTCCGTTCTTGGTATCTTCGACCGTCCAGCCCTTGGACTTGAGTTCGTCCCGCAACGCGTCCGCCCGGGCGAAGTCCTTGGCCTTCTTGGCGGCAGTCCGGGCGTCCACCAGCTGAAGTACTTCCATGGGAACGTCTTCCGAAGGTTTCTTGCCAAGTCCCAGCACCGAGTCGGCCCGTTCCCATCCCGCCAACTCCGCGGCCGCAGCACCGGGTGTCAGCCGCCCGGCTGCCAAGGCGGCGTTGGTGTCACGGGTCCAATCGAAGACGGCCGCCCAGGCCTTGGAAACGTTCAGGTCCTCGTCCAAGGCTTCGGTCAGGGCGGCGGGAAGCTTGGAAACGCCATCCGGCGCAC